>CAYXLK010000016.1:0-14869 GCA_964465855.1 uncultured Candidatus Pelagibacter sp.
TAGCAGGAGTTTCTGCTGGTGCAAGACAAGTTGAATGTACAATTAATGGAATTGGAGAGAGAGCTGGCAATGCATCTCTTGAAGAAATTGTTATGGCAATAAAAACGCGAAATGATTTGATGCCATACGAAACAGGAATTAACACCACTTTATTAAGCAAAGCTTCAAAAGTAGTTTCAAATGCAACTTTTCCAGTTCAATTTAATAAAGCAATTGTTGGAAAAAATGCTTTCGCACATGAAGCAGGAATTCATCAAGATGGAATGCTTAAAAATAGAAATACATATGAAATTATGACACCAGAAAGTGTGGGAGTTAAAAAAACTTCTTTAGTGATGGGAAAACATTCTGGAAGACATGCTTTTAAAGATAAACTAACTGAACTTGGTTATGTTGATGTCACAGATGATATTATCCAAACTGCTTTTGGAAAATTTAAAGTTTTAGCTGATAAGAAAAAACACGTTTATGATGATGATATAGCGGCTTTAGTAGATGATAGCTTAATTAAAGAAGACAATGTAATAAGCCTTAAATCTTTAAAAGTATTTGCTGGTACAGGTGAACCACAAAGAGCCGATATGACACTAGAAGTTTATGGGGAAATAAAAAAAGCATCTGAGACTGGAGATGGGCCAGTAGATGCAATATTTAAATGCATAAAAACACTTTATCCTCATGATGTAAATTTACAGTTATACCAAGTTCATGCTGTAACGGAAGGAACCGATGCTCAAGCAACTGTTAGTGTTCGAATTGAGGAAAAAGGAAAAACAACTGTTGGACAAGCGGCAGATACTGATACATTAGTTGCGTCTGCAAATGCTTACATTAATGCTTTAAATAAAATGATTATAAAAAGAAACAAAACAGCTCCAGATAGTTTTAAATTTTCTGAAGCATATGATAGTAAAGTGAGAGGAATATAAAATGGGTATTTTTAGTAAGATTACGGGAATATGGTCACAAGATATGTCAATAGATCTTGGTACATCAAATACGCTTGTTGTATTAAAAAATAAAGGAGTAGTTCTAAATGAGCCATCAGTTGTTGCTGTAGCAGATAATAAAGGAAAAAAGACAGTTTTAGCAGTTGGTGATGAAGCAAAAACAATGCTTGGAAGAACGCCTGGAAATATTCAAGCTATAAGACCATTGAAAGATGGAGTAATTGCAGACTTTATAGTTACTGAAGAAATGATTAAACATTTTATTAAAAAAGTTCACAAAGGTAGCACATTTGCAAATCCGAGAATTTTAATATGTGTTCCAACAGGATCAACGCCAGTTGAAAGAAAAGCAATTCAAGACAGCGCATTAGCCGCAGGTGCAAGAAAAGTTCAATTAATTGAAGAACCGATCGCAGCAGCTATTGGAGCCGGTCTTCCAATTTCAGAAGCAACAGGTTCAATGGTAATTGATATAGGCGGCGGAACAACCGAGATAGCTGTCATGTCTTTAGGTGGCGTTGTTTATTCTAAATCACTAAGAATCGCAGGCGATGCAATGGATGTATCTTTACAAAATTATATGAGAGAAGAATATAATTTGTTAATTGGAGATAGTACTGCTGAGAAAATTAAAAAAGAAGTTGGAACAGCCATACCAACAAATAGCAATAAGTATCCAGTAAAGGGGAGAGATATAAGATCTGGTACACCAAAAGAAATTAATGTAACTGAGGAAGATACAGCTGCAGCATTAAATCCAATTCTTAAAGAAATGATTGGCGGAATTAAGATGGCTTTAGAAAATACGCCACCAGAACTTTCGGCTGACTTAGTTGATATGGGATTAACATTAACTGGAGGTGGCGCTCTATTAAAAAATATTGATAAAAGATTCTCCAAAGAAACTGGCCTACCTGTACACATAGCAGAAGATCCTTTAGCTTGTGTTGCAATAGGAACTGGAAAAGCTTTAGATCAAGAGGAAATTTTTTCTCCAATGCTTACAGAGTATTAAGATAAATGGCATCAAGCAGAGATGACTTTGTAATTGCCGTTAGATCTGCTTTTCTAAAAAAAAGTAACAAACAACAATTTTCACTACTTGCGCTAATATTATTTTCAATTTTTCTAATTTTTTTATCCAACTTAAATTATGTTGGAATTAAATATATAAAAATTGGTGTTAATGAAGCAACTTATAGACTGTCATCAATGGTAAGTTATCCAGAAAAAAAAATAAATGATTCCCTTAGATTTTTGTCAGAGTATTTCAATGTTTATAAAGAAAATCAAAATTTAAAAAATCAAATTGATAAATTAAATAGTAAAAAATTAAATTATATATTTCTCGAAAATGAAAACAAAAAATTAAAAGAACTTATAGGAGAAAATATTTATAATTCAGAAGGAATTATTTCAAAAGTTTTAATTGGTAAAGAAGGAAAATATTTAAAATCAATTATTTTAAATAAAGGCAGCAGAGATGGAATAAAAAAAGGGATGGTTGTATTAGAAAAAAATTATCTTATAGGACAGATAATTGAAGTAAACTATACAACATCGAGAGCAATTTTAATTTCAGATTTAAATAGCAATATTCCAGTTGTTCTAGAACCAGGCAGTTTTCAATCAATTTTGAGTGGCACTGGTAAAGACTATGGAAAAATTAAATATTCAAAAAATAAATTAATTTTAGATGAGAAAACTATTGTTTATACATCTGGTTCTGGAGGAAATTTTAGAGCAGGTTTACCAATCGGAAAAATAAATAACAATTTAGAGACATTTGCAGTAGAATTTTTTTCTGATTTATCCCAAATAACATACGTAATAATTCAATCAATTGAAGGTCAAAAAGAATAGGATGGTTCAAAAAAAAATAAAATTATTAAATAAATTATTAAAACATTTTCCTTTAATATTATTATATTTTTCTGTTTTAAATGAATTTGATATTGATGTTGCAAGTTTAGGATTATTATCATTTAACCTACCGTTTATTATTATTTTTTATTGGAGTTTAAAGGATCCAGATTATATAGGTAATGGACTAATCTTTATTTCTGGAATTCTTAACGATGTAACTTTGGGTTATCCTATAGGTGTAAGCTCATTTATATATTTAACAATAATTGCTTTTGCAGCATATCTTAGAAATATAACTTTAAGACCTAATGTATTTAAAGACTCGATTGTTTTTTTAGTTGCACTATTATTTGCTAATTCATTAAATGCATCAATCTTAAGCTTTATATTTTCTATTGAAATTATTTTTTTTGAAATATTGGTGAATATAACATTTACTTTTTTGTTATATTTTTTATTTGATAGAATATTTAACTATTTAAAACCTATGAGTGTTTAAAATGCTTGGTGATGGAATTGGATCAAATATAAGAAGATCAAAACTAATAAACAGACGAATGTTTATTGCTTCAACAGCAAAAGCTGTTGTTTTTTTTGGAATAGTAAGTCGTTTATTTTATTTACAAGTTGAGCAAAATAAAAAATACCTAACTCTTTCAGACAAAAACAGAATAAGAGAAAATAAACTTCCACCAATAAGAGGAGAGTTTAAAGATTATTTTGGCAAAACTATTGCTGGAAATTTAGATGTTTATGAACTTCATGTTATACCGGAACAAGTTGAAGATTTTCGAGTATTAATTATGAGAGTAAAACAAATATTAAATTTAACTGATAAAGATGTTAATAAAATTTATAAAGTAAAAAATAAACAAAAACCTTGGAAAACAATTATTGTTTCAGACAATTTATCATGGAATCAATTTTCAAAAATAAATTATTATTTATACGATCTACCCGGTCTAAAACCAGTTATCTCTGTTGGTAGAAGCTATCCTTACAATGAAAGCTATTCGCATGTGCTAGGTTATGTTGCTTATGCAAGTCAAAATGATTTATCTTCGAATGAAGTAATAAGTGATAGATATGTACCTGGATTAAGAGTTGGGAAAAATGGACTTGAAAAAACTTTTGAAACTGAATTAATTGGAACAAATACCATTCAAAGATTCGAAGTTAATGCTTATGGAAAAAGAATTAACCAGTTGGAAGTTCAAAACGGGAATCAAGGAAATTCATTAAGAATATCTATAGATACTGAAATACAAAATTATACAACTGAGTTATTAAGACATAAAGCAGGATCAATAAGTATAATGGATATTTATACTGGAGAGATTGTTGCAATGAATTCTTCTCCTTCGTTTAATCCAAATGATTTTTTATATGGAATAGGATCAAAAGAATGGAAAGATTTAAATGCAAATCCATCTAAGCCTTTGGTTAATAAAACTATTTCAGGACTTTATTCACCAGGGTCAACTATAAAACCGCTTGTTGCACTTTCCGCACTTGAACATGATGTAATTAAACCAAGCATGACAGTTAGATGTACTGATACTATCGATTTTTATGGTCAGAAGTTTCATTGTTGGAAAAAAAAAGGTCATGGTTATATGACTTTAAAAAATGCAATCAAGCAATCATGCGATATATACTTTTATGAAGTAGCAAGGTTATTAGGTGTTGATAGATTAAACGAAACTGCAAGAAAATTTGGGCTTGGAAATATTGTTCTTAAAGATTTTTTTGATAATGAAAAAAAAGGCGTTGTTCCATCTACTAAATGGAAAAAAGAGGCAATTGGTCAGAATTGGTATTTAGGTGAAACTTTAATTACTGGAATAGGACAAGGGTATATTCAAACTACACCACTTCAATTAACTTTAATGACTGCTCAACTTGCGAATGGGGGTAACAAAATTTATCCTACAATAATTCCTGATAATAATAAAAATATCAAGTTAATAAAAAAACAAATGGAAAATAATGAAGATCTTAATTTTCCAACAGATTATCCTTCGCTAGTTAGGAATAAAGAAAACGTCAAATTTGTTTTAGACGGTATGTTTAGGTCAACTAATGAGATTTATGGTACGTCATATTCTTCTAGGATTGAGGATCCAAAATATCAATTTGCAGGAAAAACTGGCACAGCCCAAGTAAAAAGAATTACTGAGGCAGAACGAGATCTAGATCTAAAGTTAAATCAAATTCCTTACAAAGAAAGAGATCATGCTTGGTACACTGCATTTGGTCCATATAAAAATCCAAGATATGCATTAACTGTATTGGTTGAGCATGGCGGCTCTGGAAGCTCAGTTGCAGCACCAATTGCAAAAAAATTATTTAAAAAAATAATTGATAGACATGAAGTGAGGGAAAAAATTAGAATAGACGATACATTAATTTCATGAAAAGTTATAGCACATTTGGCGATAGATCGTTCTTTCAAAAAGTTAGATCTTTAGATTTTTATTTATTAATTTCAATAATTCTTCTCGGGGCAATAAGTATTGTAGCAATGTATTCTACCGATATAAGTGACGGAAAATTTTATCATAGTTTTAACCACGCATTAAGATTTGGTATATTTTTTGTGTTAATGATTATTTTGTCATTTATCAATATAAAACATTATTTTTCTTTAAGTTTTCTATTTTATTTTATAGTTTTAATACTGCTTATAAGTGCAACTTACTTTGGCACAACTGTATCTGGATCTCAAAGATGGATAAGCTTATATTTTTTAAATCTTCAACCATCAGAGTTAATGAAAATAGCAATAATTGTTTTTTTAGCCAGATATTATCATAGAGTTCAACCTGAAGCGGTGAATACTATTAAAAAATTTATAATACCTTTTATAATATTAATAATTCCAATCTTGTTGGTTTTAAGTCAGCCAGATTTAGGAACTTCAGTATTAATTGCATTAAGTGGTATTGCTGTCATTTGGTTGGCTGGAATAAATATCAAATATATTGTTTACTCTTTATTAGGTTTGGTCATTTTATTTCCATTTGTAATTTCTATGTTACAACCTTATCAAAAATTAAGAATTTTAACTTTTATTAACCCAGATAGAGATCCATTAGGTGCAGGCTATCAAATTATACAATCTAAAATAGCAGTGGGTTCAGGTGGTTTAACTGGGAAAGGTTTCTTAAAAGGTACCCAGGGATATTTAGATTTTTTACCAGAAAAACATACTGATTTTATTTTCACATTATTTTCGGAAGAATTTGGTTTCGTTGGATCAGTTTTGCTACTTCTTCTGTATGCATTTATAATTATACGTATTTTAATTATTGGATCAAACTCAAGAAATTATTTTGGAAAATTTTTCTGTTATGGATTCGCAATTTCTATATTTTTTTATATTTCGGTAAATATGTTGATGGTATTAGGCATGCTTCCAATAGTTGGATCACCTCTTCCAATCATGTCTTATGGTGGATCATCAATGTTATCTATGATGATAGCCCTAGGTATAGTTATGAGTATCAGGATATATTCAAGAGAAATAATTAACTGACTACAACTATAAATTACATTTTCAACAGGATCAATTTGTCACCTGATAGTAAATTACAATTTTTACTAGATTGCATCATGGAAAGAAAAGAAAGAATTGCAATTATTGGTGCTGGAATACAAGGCGTTTGTACAGCTCTGTTTCTTCAAAAAAAAGGTTTTAATGTAACCTTATTTGATAGAGATGAGCCTGGTGGTAATTCAGCATCATACGGAAATGCAGGACATTTCTCTCCATACGCATTACTCCAATTAAATAGAACTGATATTTTATCAAATGTACCGACAATGCTTTTAAGTAATCGTGGGCCCTTGGCACTTAAATGGAGTTATATTCCTAAAATGATACCTTGGTTTACAAGATTTATTTTTAACTCTTCAAAAACAAAAATGCTGCATACAGCTAAATTTATGCATCAAATATTAGATTTATCCTTAGATGCTTTTGATGAATTATTTCAAGATATAGATTTAGATGGATTAGTAGCAAATAATGGAATCATTTATGTTTGGGAGAAGAAAGGTCTTAAAAGTAGAGAATTAGAAATAAATATTAGGGAAAAATTAGGTGTTGATCAGCAAATACTAACTCCAAAAGAAATTCATGACCTTGAACCTAATATAAAACCATTTTATCATGGTGGAGTTTTTTTTAAATATGCAAGACATGCGAGAAATCCAAAAAAAATTCTTATAAAATTATTAGAAAATTTTACCACTAAAGGTGGAAAATTTTTAAAATTAAATATTCAAGATTTAGATTTTGATGAAAAAAAACCTGTTTTAAGATCAGACGCTCAACGTTTCTTGTTTGATAAACTAATAATTGCATGCGGAGCTTTTTCTAAAAGGTTAACAGATCAACTTCATGAAAAAATTCCTTTAGATACGGAGAGAGGTTATCATGTTCATTTCAAAAATCATGAAAATTTATTATCGAGGCCTGTTGTTTGGTCCGATAGAGGATTTGGAATAACTCCAATGGAACAAGGTTTAAGAGTTGTAGGAACTGTTGAATTTGGTGGTTTAAATAATCCATTGTCAAAATCAAGAATTAAAAATTTAATCTTGAGTGCAAAAGATATGTTAAATGGCATTCCAGAAGAAGAAGATCACGAAGATGAGTGGCTTGGATTTAGGCCAACTTTACCAGATTTTCTACCAGTGATTGGTCCGTCAAAAAATTATGAAAATGTATATTATTCTTTTGGTCATCATCATCTCGGCTGGACATTGGGTGCTATATCTGGCAAAATTATCTCTAAAATGATTGCAAACGAAAAAATGAATTTAGATTTACAACCTTATAGTTCTTTAAGATTTTCTTAATTTTGTGATAAATAAAAATAACTTGGCATATATTTTATTGGTACTGACAACGCTATTTTGGTCGGGTAATTTTATTGTTGGAAAAGCAGCCAGTACTTATGAAATTCCTCCATTCTCATTAAATTTTTTTAGATGGTTATTTGCAGGGTTAATTCTTTTTCCATTTACAATAAGAGAAATTTTAAAAAAAAAAAATTATATTTTTAACAATATTGGTTTTTTTATAGTTTTAGGAATTACAAGTATAACTATTTTTAATTCAGCTGTTTATTATTCATTATATTATATGCAAGTAATTAGTGGAGTATTGATGATTTCTACAATTCCAGTGTGGATTATGTTTATATCTTCTATTTTAGGTATTGAAAAAACAAACAAATTTCAAATATTGGGAGTAATTTTATCTCTTTTAGGAGTAATATTTATTATAACAAAATCTGATTTAAATTTGATAATAAATCTAGCTTTTAATAAAGGAGATTTGATAATGGCATCAGGGATGTTTGCCTGGGCACTTTACTCTGCATTACTCAAAAAAAAAACATATAAAATTTCACAAATAACTTTATTAGAAGTAGTTATTATAACAGGTTTAATATTTTTAACTCCAATTTATATTTTAGAAATGAATTTCGGAAATCAAATTATAATTGGTAAACCATTTGTTCTGACACTGTCATATGTAGTTATTTTTCCAGGGCTAGCATCTTTCTTTTTTTGGATTAAAGGAATTGGAATTATTGGCGCTAATAGAGCGGGTGTATTTCTACATTTAATGCCAGTATTTGGTTCTTTTATGGCAATTATTTTTTTTGATGAAAAATTTATGTTTTACCATATATGGGGAGCAATATTTATTATTGCAGGTATAACACTTTCAAATAAAAAAAAATTAAATGCTTAAAGTTGCAATATTAGATGATTATCAAAATGCGTCACAAGAATTTGTGGATCTAAAAAAATTATCAGCGAAATATGAAATTAGAGTTTTTAATGAGCCTTTTGCTGATGAAGGTGACGCTATAGAGCAATTAAAAGAGTACGAAGCATTATTAATAATGAGAGAGAGAACCAATATTACTTCTAACTTAATAAGTAATTTAAAAAATTTAAAATATATTATTACCAGCGGAATGAGGAATAAGGCTATTGATTTACAAGCTGCCAAAAAAAGAAAGATCATAGTAACCGGCACTGACATTAATGTTAACCCGACTTGTGAATTAACTTGGGCTTTAATTTTAGGTTTGGCTAGAAATTTTAAAACTGAAATAGATAATATGTACCAAGGATATTGGCAGACTACTGTTGGAGTTGAATTAAAAGGAAAAATATTAGGGTTAATTGGTTTAGGAAGAGTAGGTTCACAGGTTGCAAAAATTGCAAAAGCATTTGGAATGCAAGTTATTGCTTGGAGTGAAAATTTGAATTTAGATAAGTGCACAGAATTAGAAGTGTTGCCATCAACAAAAGAAGATTTGGTTAGAAATTCAGATTTTATTTCAATTCACGTACAAGGAGGAGAAAGATATAAAGATTGTATAACTTTAAAAGAATTTGATAAAATGAAAAAAACAGCTTACTTAATTAATACATCGCGTGGACCAATTATTAATGAAGATGATTTAATAATTGCATTATCAACAAATGTAATTGCGGGTGCTGGAATTGATGTTTATGAAAAAGAACCATTGCCAGAAACCCATAAGTTGAGATTTGTTCAAAATGCTTTGATATTGCCGCATATAGGTTATGTTACTGCAGAAAATTATTCTACTTTTTATAATCAGATGATTGAAAATTTAGAGTCCTGCATATCTGGAAAGCCAGTTAGAGTTATAGAAAATTAATGGAATTATCTATAGTTTTATGACCAAAAAAAATCCAAACCTGACAGCAGAACAAAATTTAGTTTTTTTCGAAGAGGGAACAGAACCTCCTGGATCAAGTGAGCTAAATCATGAAAAAAGAGAAGGCACATATCATTGTGCAAGTTGTGGTGTAAAATTATTCGAATCTAAAACAAAATATGAAAGTGGATCTGGATGGCCTTCTTTCTGCCAATCCTTGTCAGATGTTTTTGAAACAAAAACTGATTATTTATTAGGATATGCCCGTACAGAATATCATTGTAAAAAATGTGGGGGACATCATGGCCATATATTTGAAGATGGACCTGATCCTACTGGAAAAAGATATTGTAATAATGGTATATGTTTAACTTTTAAACTGAAATAATTATTGTTATATAATTATTTTAATAAGTTAATTAATTCGCCATTTTTTTCTAGTTCTCTTAACTCTATATAGCCACCGACATGGTGATCATTAAAAAATATCTGGGGAATAGTTCTTTTACCATTTGCTTTTTTTATCATTTCATCTCTCAATCCATCTTCTGTTGAGATATCTATTTCTGTATATGTAAGATTATTTCTTGCTAATAATTTTTTTGCCGCTTCACAAAAATTACAGAAAGAGCCTGTATAAATGGTAATATTTTTCATATGCGTTATATAATTATTAAATTTTTTTTTTCCACTATATTATTATCTTATTAATGCTATTAGAATTTTATGAAACAGGTTAATTATTTAATTATTTTAACTTTATTTTTATTTTTAAATGCTTTTGCTAAAGAAAAACCACAATTTAAAAATATTTTAGTTCTGGACAAGCCTAAAGTACATAAAGAAATCATTTTTCAAGATAGAGATGGTAGCAAAATAGATTTAAAGAAAATTAATTCAGATGAAATATATATTTTAAACTTTTGGGCTACGTGGTGTGCTCCATGCAAAGAAGAAATGTCTTCTTTAGATAAATTACATGCAAAAGATGGAATATTTGTTTTTCCAATCAATTTAGAAGATAAAAACTTAAAAAATACAGATAAATTTTATGATGATTTAAATATTATAAACTTAAATATTTATTTCGACGAAGAATTAAAATTAATAAAAGTTTTTTCTATAAGAGGAATTCCTACAACAGTTATTTTCAATAAAAATAAGAATGAAATAGCAAGAATTATAGGCAGGGTAGATTTTTCAGATGAAAAATTTATTTCTTGGCTAGACTCTATTAAATAAAGTCATTTTTATTTTTTTTTAATTTCTTCGAATGTGGCCCTATCGGCCAAAGCTGTCCAGATGACCCAATCTGATCCATCAATATTTAGCTCTGAATTTTTGACGCAGGTCTCCAGAATATTAGATTTTTCAAAAAATTAAATAAACCCTAATAAAATCTATAATGCAAATTTTATTGAACATGATATGCTCTATACTGGATAGTCCTACTTAGCCATTTTTAGCTCCCGGTTCATTAGGACTATCTCTTGAAAAATGCTTCCTTTAGATTTCTTTCTTTTTTTACAAATTATAATTTTTTTATTCATTACACCTGGCACTCCCAGAATAGTTATAATTTCATATTCAATGAATTATGGAGTTAGAAATTGTATTTGGACCGCATTAGGAGATATTACTGCAAATTTTATTCAAGCGACTTTAGTAATTTTTGTAATTGGATCTTTTTTTTCTGATCATCCATTATTTTTGAATTTATTTAAATGGATAGGAATAATTTATTTGTGCTATTTAGCTTATGATATTTACAAAAGCAGGCCAAAAGATATTAATTCAATAATTTTTACATCAAAAAGTTTTTTTTCATTCTTTAAAGATGGTTTTTTAGTTGCCGGAACAAGTCCAAAAGCTTGGATGTTTTTTCCATTTATTTTCCCTCAGTTCATTGATTTTTCTGGAAATTATGTTGTGCAATTTCTTATTTTAATTTCAACTTATATGGTTTTAGATTTTTTATCTCTAGTTGCTTATGCAATTCTTGCAAACAAACTTATTGTTTGGTTAAAAACAAACCCAAAAATAATAAACACAATTTCAGCGTGTGTTTTAGTTATAATTGCACTAATTATTACAATTTCTCAGCAGTACTGATATCTTGATATGCGTCAATTACACAATGTGCTTATTGTTTTTTTGATTAATTAATAGTTTAATTCAACAATAATTAATTAATTAAAGGAGAATACATGAAACTTAGAAACTTTATAATTACATTTGTTTCTGCGATTGCTATTTTATTAGCAACTTCTGTTGCTTCTTTTGCAAAAGTTGTAGGAGATAAAATTGTTTTAGGCGCCGCTGTTTCACTAACAGGAAAATATTCATCTAATGGTGTTCATACTCAAAACGGTTACAATTTGGCTGTTGAGAGAATTAACAGTATGGGTGGAGTTAAAGTTGGTGGAAAAACTTATAAATTTGACATTATTTACTATGATGATGAATCAAATCCTAAGAGAGCGGCTCAACTTGCAGAAAGATTAATAAGCCAAGATAAAGTTGAATTTATGCTTGGACCTTACAGTTCAGGTTTAACAAAAGCTATGGCTCCAGTTACTGAAAAGTATGGAGTTCCAATGGTTGAAGCAAATGGTGCATCTAGATCTTTATTTACTAAAGGATATAAATATTTATTTGCAGTGTTAGCACCAGCAAACTTATATTTAGACGTAGCTATTAGAACTGCTGTTGAATTAAATGGTGGCAAAGGCGTAAGAATAGCACAAGCTTTTGAGCAAGACGCTTTTTCTCAAGACGTTCGATTGGGTATTTTAGATGCCGCAAAAGACACTGGATCTGAAATTGTAATTGACGATAAATTACCAAAAGAACTTAATGATATGGCGGCAACTTTAGCTAAAGTAAAAGCCGTTAAACCTGATGTTTTAGTTATATCAGGTCATACAAAAGGAGCCTTAACTGCTATCAGACAAATCGCTGAAATGAAAGTTGATGTTCCAATGCTTGCAATGACGCACTGCGATGCTGCAAAACTATCTAAACAACATGGTAGAAATTCTCAGTACGCTTTGTGCGCTTCTCAATGGCATAAAACTTTAACTTATAAAGATAAATGGTTTAAAGACGGCATGACATATGATGCAGACTTTACTAAAAAGTTTGGATATGCACCACCATATCAAGCTGCTGAGTCTTCAGCTGCTTTATTGGTTTTCAAAGATGCTTTTGAAAGAGCAAATTCTTTCGATCAAAAGAAAGTAAGAGATGCTCTTGCTGCTACTGATATGCAAACTTTTTATGGAAACATAAAATTTGCTTCAGGCGGTCAAAACGTTTCTAAACCAATGGTATTATTCCAAGTTATCTGTGATAGCTCTGGAAAATGTGAAAACAAAGTTGTTGCTCCGCTTAAGTGGGCTTCTGCTAAGTTAGTTCATCCAGTACCTAAGTGGTCTGAAAGATAAAAACTAATATTTTATGCCCCCTAAAATTCAGGGGGCATTTTTTTTAATTAAAATTCTATGGACTTACTAATTTTTCAAGCACCGATTTTAATAGTCCAAGCATCAATAGATGGAATTCTTCTTGGTATTCTATTCGCTTTAATTGCATATGGAATGGCCCTTCAATGGGGAGTAATGAATATTATTAATATTGCACAAGGCGATCTTGTAATTCTTGGGGGTTATATTGCATACTTCATGTACCTTTACGGAATTCACCCTGCATGGGGAGTAATAGTTTCGCCAATAATTATGTATTTTGTGGGTATTGGAATTTACAAATTAGTTATCAATAAAGTTGTTGATAGAGATTTATTTATATCAATTCTAGCTACATTTGGGATCAGTATTCTTTTTATGCAATTGATGAATTTTGCATTTGGTGCAGATGTTGTTCTTGCAACTTCTGGTTATGGAACAACCATGTTATTTGATAACTCTGTAACTTTACCTAATTCAAAAATATTTGCAGCTATCATAAGTATTATTTTTGCAATCGGTTTAGTTATTTATATGAAGAAATCCAAACTTGGACGAGCAATCAGAGCAACGGCTCAGAATGCAAGAGCAGCAAAAATTTTAGGCGTCGATACTGAAAAAGTATACGCAGCAACTTTTGGAATAAATGCAGCTCTATGTGGAGTAGCGGGAGCGCTTATTTCAATTACATTTACCATTCATCCTTATATGGGATTACCATACACAATTAGATCTTTTATGATTGTGATTGTTGCAGGATTAGGAAACTTACCCGGGGTAGCATTATCAGGCATGGGTCTTGGTGTATTTGAGGAGTTTGCAGACTATATACTAGGAACAGAATTTAGAATTGGATCTGTATTTTTATTGTTAGTTTTAATTTTAGTTTACAGAAGATTTAAACTTTCTAAGAAAAGAGAGTATTTAAAATGATAAATAAAAATTTAATAATTTATTTATCAATTTTAATTTTTGGGTTAGTTGCTCCATTTATTTTTCCAGCATTCAAAGTTCAATTATCAATACTTTGTGTTTTAATAATTCTAGCAATAACCTGGAATATTCAGGGTGGTGAAATGGGATATAATTCGTTTGGTAATATCTTATTCTATGGACTAGGCATGTATCTTTGTGCATCTGTTCAGGTGGGAATGTTTTTTCCTTTAGCTGAATGGACTGAAAGTGGTGGAGAGAAAACGTTTGTTCATACTCCTGCTCAATTTTTTCAAGGTATTGCTGCTGGTTTAGCTGTTGCTGCACTTGTACCAGCGATAGTTGCAGGATTAATAGGATATTCAATTTTAGGATTAAGAGGACATTATTTTGCAATTTGCACATTAGGTTTAGGTGTTGCCGCTGGTGAAATTTCAGGCGGAATAGAAATCATTGGAGCAGGACAAGGTTTTACAACTCCACCATTTCCAAACATAGGAAGCCTTGAAGCAAGAGGTGAATTTTTTTATTTTTGTAGCTTTGTTGCACTTGTGCTCACATTTATTGTAGTCAAATCTATTTACTCAACCAGATTTAAATTGGTCCTTAATGCAATAAGAGACAATGAAGATAAAGCTGAAGCGATGGGAATTCAAACAATGAAATATAAAATTATTGGTTGGATGATTTCAGCATTTTTCTGTGGCCTTGCAGGTGGAATAATGGGGGGTCTTGTCGGGTACATAGATTCCACTGATGTTGCATTTGACGGAAGAGAGATGGGAGTATTCATGGTTTTAATGGCAATATTAGGTGGTAAAGGAACTTTATGGGGACCAGTTATTGGCGCAACTATATTTCATATATTTAAAGAAGGTTTTTGGACTTTCTTCCTTGGATGGCAGTATGTTGCTCTTGGAGTTTTGATTGTTGTAATTGT
>CAYXLK010000017.1:0-14443 GCA_964465855.1 uncultured Candidatus Pelagibacter sp.
TGTAAAAAAAATATCTTTTCTCAAATTTTTAAGAAATAGTTTGTGATTATCATTTCTTAATTTGATGTTTTTAGTTAATCTTTTTAATTGTTCAATTCCAATCACGGCAGAAAGTTCATTGTTTCTTAAATTAAAACCCTCTGTAAAAAAAATAAAATCACTGTTTAAATCTCTAAATTTTTTTTTAGTATTTTTAATTAATGATTCATTTTGAGAGTCTCTTAGTAATCCATGACCTCTTTTCATTTTTGCAAGAGTATCTAACTCTTTAGAATTTGTGCAAATCATTCCACCTTCTATAGTAGTCATGTGATGAGCATAATAAAAAGAGAAATTAGAAATGTTTCCCAATGTTCCAATCTTTTTATTATTAAGTTTTGCTCCATGTGACTCACAAACATCTTCGATTAAAAAAATTTTCTTTTTTTTTATAAATTTAATAAAATTATTACTTATTCCAGCAAATCCCATTGCATGAGTTAGGAAAATCGCGGCTGTATTTTTACTTATTTTTTTTCTTACAAGGTCTTCATCTAGAGCTAAATTATTTAAACTAATATCGACAAACACTGGTTTAAATCCAGCATTGATAACCGCAACAACATCAGAATTCCAAGTAAAAGCTGGAACTATTACTTCATTTTTATTTTTTTTTAGCCCTTTAAGTATATTTAAAGATATTAAATTTGCAGACGCTCCAGAGTTTACAAATGTACTATATTTTACCCCAAGCCATTTTGACCATTTTTTTTCAAACTCTTTGACCTTAATTCCATTTGTAAATCTATCTGACGATTTTATAAAGTTAATTAGAGCTTTTTTATCCTCAGGAAGTATATTATTGCTCATTAATTGCCAATGGAATTTTTTCATAATTTGCACAATAAATTAATAATCATTATAATCAAATTAATTCTTAAAAAATAAAACTATATATATAAATTAAAAAACAAATGAAACTTTTATCAGTCGTATTTTCTTTTAGAAATGAAGAAGGGAATATAGAAGAATTAGTTAAACGAATTTCACAAAGTTTAGAAAAAGTTGAAAACTGGAATTATGAGCTAATATTTGTAAATGACGATTCAACTGATAGCTCTGAAAAAATTTTATTAGATCTTCAAAAAAAGTTTCCAATTAAAATAATTAATATGAGTAGAAGATTTGGAATTGATCCGTGCGTTTTAGCTGGTTTTAGAAATGCTGAAGGAGATGCAATAATATATCTGCACACTGATTTACAAGACCCACCTGAAATTATTCCTGAACTTATAAAAAAACATGAAGAAGGATTTGATGTAGTTCATACTGTAAAAACAAAAAGGAAAGGTGAGGCAAAATTTAGAATGTTTGTTACTAAAATTGCTTACTATATTATTAATATTCTATCAGATATAAATCTTCCTGTTCAAGCTGGAGATTACAAATTAGTTTCAAGAAAAGCTCTTAACGAAATATTAAAACAAAAAGAATACAGACCTTATATTAGAGGACTCTCGGTTTGGGTAGGATTTAAGCAAGGATTTGTAAATTACGTGAGAGAACCGAGAAGTTCGGGAATTTCAAAAATGCCTTTACTATCTGCTGGGCCAGTCACTGACTTTATAAATGGCGTAACAAGTTATTCTCTCAAACCATTATACATTGGTATTTTTTTTGGGTTTTTTTCAATACTAATATCTATTGCTATAATAGTTTATGCTTTGTATTTAAAATTTAATAATTTAGCTGTTCCTGGCTCTACGAGTATTATCATTGCAATATCTTTTTTTTCAGGAATCCTTTTATTCACAATTGGTATAATTGGTATTTATTTAGCCAGAATATTTGAACAAACAAAAGGAAGAAATCAGTATGTTATAAAAGATATTAAAGATTATAAATAATTTTCATAAAATGAAAAAATATCTTCCTTACATATTTATTTTTTTAGGTATCATTATTTCTACTTTTGTCTGGGATTTAATTAAATTTCCATATGATAGTGGAAATTTAATTAATGGAAATTATTCAGCAAACAAGATCAGTCCTTTAAATGATACTTTTAGAGGTCTATTTTTCATATTTTTTCCTATAGCTATTTACATAATTGCACAAATTAATATTAATAAGTCGAATCTATTTCTGTCATTCAATACAAATAATGAAAATTTTATTCGTCAAAGCACAACTCATATTGAAGTAAATATTATTTCTCTAATTATTTTTGCTTTTATTATTTTTGAATTTTTTTCATTAAACTATCAAAATTTTATTTCTAAAATAGATGTTCACCATGAAGGGATGTTATTGTCTGCACCTGTAAATTATTATTTTAAAAATAAATTGTGGCTTGGTACACATTATGATTATGGTTTTATTGGCAATAATATTAGTATAATCTTTTCATATATATTTGGAGAATACAGCATAGGAATTAACAGATTTAGTAAGATTGGTTTAATACTTTTAAATAAAGTTCTAATTGTTCTTTTGTGTAGGAAAATAGTAATTAATATTTCAGAATTTAGAAACAAGGGGTTAATTTTTTTTATTTTTTGTTTA
This sequence comes from uncultured Candidatus Pelagibacter sp., assembly GCA_964465855.1. Taxonomy (GTDB): domain Bacteria; phylum Pseudomonadota; class Alphaproteobacteria; order Pelagibacterales; family Pelagibacteraceae; genus Pelagibacter. Next base: position 2,545 of record CAYXLK010000017.1, read on the forward strand.
AGTTGTTTAAGTTTAGCTAGTTTTTATGAAGATGTTACACCTTTTCACCAAAGAATATTTGTTTTTTTAATTTTCTTTTTATTTTTAATTGAAGTTTTAACTTCTAGTAAAAAAAATAAATTTATAAGTGTTTTAACTGGTTTATTTTCATCAATATCTATTTTATTTTATATTGATATTGGCACTTATATAAATGCACTTATTTTTTTAGCGATTATATTTTTACTTTATCAAAAAGATTTTAAAAATATATTTTACATTTCTTTAGGAATTATCCTGTCATGGCTAATTTTTTATTTAATTATTCCGAATGACGAAATTATTGAATTTATTTATCAGTATAGATTTATAATAAATGTATCTGATTATTTACTCGGAATTGAATTTCCCAAACCATTTTCTGATGGAGCAACCAGGCATACAAAAGCACTTCTAATGATTATTTTATCAGGTGTTCTTTTATTCAATTATTTTTTTAATAAAAAAATTAGTGAAACTAATTCCTCTAAAATAATTCTTCTATTTGTGTTTATTTCTTCAATAATTTTTTTTAAATCAGGTTTAATGAGATCTGATGGACCTCATATTAAATATACATCAGGTTTTTATACTTTTGTTATTTTCTTCTTTATTTATTATTATTTATACAGATTAATAAAGAACAATAGAATTTATTTAAAAATTGAAAACTTGTTTTTTCAAAGAAAATATCTTTTTAGTTTAGTGGTAATTGTACTTTGTATCGGAATTTTTTTAAAAAATTCGACAAATATTAAAAATGTTTTTAATTTAGAAAAAAACTTTTATGCTCTTACAAAAGTTTCTGATGATGATTTTTTAAGTTCTGAATATAAAGAATTTATTGAGTACTTTAAAAATATTTCAATTAATGATGCATGCGTTCAACAGTTTACTGACGACAATGCTTTGCCTTATTTATTAGATAAACCAACATGTACTCAATTTTATGTTAACGCTCACATTTTAAATGGTTGGACAGAAAATAAATTTATTGAACAATTAAAATCAAATAAGCCAGAATATATTGTTTATTCTTCAGAAATTAATTGGTTCAAAGAAAGAAATAATGCACCAAATGCAAAAAAATATATTTTGGATAACTATTTTTTATTTAATCAAATTAAATATTGGCAAATTTACAAAATAATTAAATAATTTATAGTTTAATCAAACCATTCAGAATACTTTTCGGAGTTTTCTTGTAGAAACTTAGGTAGCTGTTTCAAATCAACCTTTTCAAGGCTAAATTCTGAAAATTGTCTATTAATATCTTTTGAGTCCATAAAGTGATTATAGTTTATTTTTTTTTCTTTTAATAAACGTTCGATTTCTTTGCTATCTACTTTTCTGCTCTTATATTCGGCATGCATTTCATCATTTTCAAATTTTTTTAATAAACCTTGTAAATTTTTAACACTTGAAAAATGCCATCCCCCGTTTTGTACAATCTTTAAATCAATAAATTTATAATTGGAAAACATTACATCTAATCTAAAAAACTTGTATTTTTTAGGTTTTACATCTCTCAGCCAACTAATGCTTTTAAGATTCTTAAAACGACAACATTTGGTCCCATACCAATCTAAACTGGGATAAAGAAGATTAAATTTATAATAAAATATCTTTTGATTAAAAATAACAATTTTGTTTTTTATTTTTTCAAAGTTCAAATTTTCTAAATTTGGTATTTCATCGTTATCACTATACATTATAATATCATCTTTGCTGGCATTTGATAAACCACTTTGGATAAAATCTCTTTGCTGCATTATTCTCTTTACGCTATTAGTCCTTTGATCTTCTGGATGTGCCTTGCTTTCATCAATTAAGTTTGAGGGTTCATTCTCTAGTATAATATGCTTGATTTTATTTTTGAATTTTGGAAAATTATTAAGATCAAAATTTATTTTTTTTTCTTTGCCGCTGTGAGAGTATTTTGACTCACAAACTATAAAAGTATCAACATATTCATTAAGAATATTAAATCTTACATCCATCATTAAATCTTCTTCAAAATAAGTTGTGCAATCAAATATTTGCATTTTTTTTAAAATTTTATCATTTTTATTGGCATTCCTTTATATATAATAATGAAAAAAAACATTAAATGCCAGAAACAAAAACAATAAAAAAAATAGTTGAAAAAATATTTCTTAATAAAGGCTTAAAATTAAAACATAGTAAACAGTGTGCTGAAGCTTTAATTAATGCAGAATTGGTTGGTGCTCCATCTCATGGATTATCGAGGCTTAAAATGTATTGTGAAAGAATAGATAAAAAAGTTATCAATAATAATCCAAAAATAAAGATTAGAAAAATTTCTGGTTCTATCACACATATTAATGCTGATAATGCTATTGGATTTGTTGCTGCTCAACTAGGAATAAATCTAGCTATAAAAAATGCAAAAAAAAATGGAATTGGTTTAGTTGCTATTAAAAATAGCGGTCATTATGGATTGTCGGGATATTATGCGGAACAAGCTGCTAAAAAAAATTTAATTGCTCTGTGTTTTACTAATGCTCCACCAGCAATTGCTCCCCATGGTGCAAAGAAAACTTTATTTGGAACAAATCCAATATGTTTTGCAGCTCCGACTGGATCAAAAGTTCCTTTTGTTTTAGACTCATCTGTTTCCATGATTAATAGAGGAAAAATTAGAGTTGCTGCTAAGCTTGGAAAAAAAATACAATTAGGTGTAGCGCTAGATAAAAACGGTAATCCAACAACTGATCCAAAAAAAGCTCTGCAAGGTGTTCAACTTCCTATAGCTGGTTTTAAAGGATCTGGATTAGCATGGATGGTGGATATTTTATCAGGTGTTCTAACTGGCGGAAATCATGGTGGAAAAGTTAAAGATCCATTTGATGATTTTTCTGGACCTCAAAATATAGGCCACTTATTTATTGTTTTTAAACCTAATTTATTTGTTAAAGATTATATGAAAAGAATTAAGGAAAATATCAAAAGAATTAAAAAATTACCAAAACTTAAAGGTATTAAAAAAATATACTATCCTGGTGAAAATAAAGCTGCAAGATTTCAGTTAAATTCAAAAAAAGAAATTAGTATTCCTTCAAATATTTTAAATGAAATTAAAACGTTAAATAAAAGCTGACGCTAGCCAAGCCAACGAAGCAACAGATAAAGATAAAAATAATATATTTAACCGTTTATAATGTTTCTTATTAAACAACTAAGTACCCCAATATTACAATCGAAAGACAGAACATTCCCATTAATACTCTACTCTGAAATCTTTCTCTTTTTTGTTCAATGAATACTCTCTTTTTTAGAACATCTATATTTACTTTTGTTGGAGATGGATCTTTTTTGGTAGAAGTCTCCTGAGGGTTTTCAGTAACTATAGATGCTCTATTTAATATCTCAGTACTCATATTTCTATAAAATAAATTTAACCACTATTTACATTGATTGGTTGTATTCAACCACTATTTATATTGAATGTTAAGTTCAGCTATGTCCAAAATGGGTTGACAAAAATAAACTATGTTCCAAAATGGGTCAATGAATAAAATTAGATGGAGACAGCATATCTCCTCAAAGATACCTGGTCTTAATCAAGCTATAAATTATAAAATTTTTCATCAGTCTATAATCAAAAATTACTCGAAATTATCTAATGTATACATGAATTTTTTATCTGATTGGTTAATTTCTGCAATTAAAGCTTTTAATGACTGCGATAAGTTCCATATATTGATTTGCATTTTTAAAAGAAATTTAAAATTCTACAATGATAACTCAATTATATTTGATTATGAAACCTTTAATAAAACTAAGCAATTTGATATTCAAAAAATAAACATTATAGAATTGGCAAAAACTTTAAACTTACCGAAAGAAACCACAAGAAGAAAACTACTCGAACTCCAAAAATCAGGTGCAATTAAAAGAAATAATAAAAATATATTAATTGATAAAAATTCTATTAAATTATTTAACATCGAAAATATTTTAGATCGTTTAGGAGATGTATTAATTAAAATTTATAATATTAGTTTAAATGAAAATTTACCTTACAATAAAATTATATCAAAAAAAGAAATTGTTGACACAATGAAAAAAAACTTCTCCTTTATGTTATTACATTATTTTGAATTTATTATCCCTTGGTTAATTCGATGGAAGAGATTTTTTAATAATGATACAGAATTATTTATTATATGGAGTATAATCTTTCTTAATAAATCAGTTAAAATAACAGAAAAAAAAGAAAATTCAGATATTTTAACTTGGCGTGCTGAAATTGATAAAGGAAGCACCACTGGAATTAACACAATGTCTTTATCAGAGATAACCGAAATTCCAAGAGCAACGGTTTCAAGAAAAATTAAAATATTATTAGAAAAAAAAATAATTTTTATTGATGAACGTAAATTATTTCACCCAATAATTAGCAATCATAAAAAACAGTTAGAAAGTATTCATGATGTTTCTATAGATGAATTCTGTAAATTTTCTTTAATAGTTTTTAATCTAATTGTTCTTAATTAGTTCTTTTAACAATAAATAAAAAAATAAATGCCGTAACATACATTACTAAAGCGTATGCTGCGGTTGGAATCATATAAACAATATCGCTAAATATTTGTGTCGCTACAAATACAGCCAAAGTTCCATTTTGAAGGCCACACTCAAGCGCAATACATTTTCTTTGTTCAATTCCAGTTGCAAACATTTTTGCAAGATAATAAGCGATGAACATCATTACTACGTTTAGAATTAAAACAACAAGACCTGCTTGGCTTAAATAACTTAATATATTTTCTCTTTCTTCAATCCAAATTGCGGTAAAAACAATTAAAAATAAAACAGCATTGATTTTATTAATAAGTGATACTTTTGGAGAAATAAAATTATCTAAAAACTTTCTAATTATCATTCCTAAAATTACGGGGATAGTTACAACTAATGCCATTTTTAACGCAATACCAGTCATTGTAATTTCTTGAGAAAGATTTGTTACTCCTAATAATGTAGCTGATTGAAAAACAATTAGTGGAACAGAAATAATACTAATCAAACTAATTATGGCTGTTAAAGAAATTGAAAGAGCAACATCACCATTTGCAAATTTAGTTAATACATTTGAAGTAACTCCTCCAGGTGCAGCTGCGATAATCATAACTCCTAAAGCTAGTTCTGTCGGTGTTCTTAAAATAATAATTAATACATAGGCGACTATTGGAAGAATTATTAACTGACAAAATAAACCTACTAGAAAATCTTTAGGGTTTTTTAAAACTCTCGTAAAATCTTCGACTTTTAAGCCAAGTCCCAAACCAAGCATTATAAGGGCTAGTGCAATTGGCGCTATTTTAGTAACTATTTCCATAAATCTAATCTACCACATTTTATTTACCACATTGTTGTTAAAATTACTTTATAGAAATGTGAAAAAACAATATAAGAAATTTCAATGTTATCAGATAAAAAAGTAGTTTGCCCCCTGAATCTTCTTGAAAAAGCTAGTAGCAAAAAGAGAATCAAAGCCGCAATTGTTAATGCCGGAAAACCACTTCCAATGCTTTCTGTATTAGATGCGATAAATGAAAAACTTATCGAACCTATTTTTATTGGTGATAAGAAAGAAATACAAAAGTGCGCTTATGAGCTAAAATGGGATATTTCCAATTATAGAATTATCCACGAACCAGTTGAGAATAATACTGCTGAAATTGCTGCAAAATTAGCTTCTGAAAATGAAGTTAAAATAATTGTTAAAGGACATATTCACACAGACATTTTAATGAAAGAAGTTTTTAAAAGACAACATAAATTAATTAATAAAACACGCTTAAGCCATATTTGGCATATGACGCTAGAAAAAAATGATAAACCATTAATTATTACAGATGGTGCTTTAAATGTTATGCCAAATATCAAAACAAAAATGCATATATTAAAAAATGCAGTTAATTTTGCAAAAAGAATTGGAATAGAAAGACCTAAAATAGCACTATTATCAGCAACTGAAGAAGTTATTGATAGTGTGCCAACTACATTAGAAGCAAAGGAATTAACAGAACTTGCCAAATCAGAAAAAGTAGATGCAGATGTTTTTGGTCCATTAGCATTTGATAATGCAATTTCTAAAAAATCTGCATTAATTAAAGGAATAAAAAATGAAGTTGCGGGACAAGCAGATATATTATTAGTACCAAATGTCGAAACTGGAAATTCGCTTGTTAAAATGATGATTTATTTCATGGGTGCTTGCGCAGCTGGAGTTGTTATAGGTGGTAAAGTGCCAGTGGTCATAACAAGTAGGTCAGATGATGCTCCAGCAAGACTAGCTTCTATAGCTGCTGCGGTTGTTGCATTAGATTGATTAATGATTTAAATTTTTAAAAAATTATGGCCGTAAAATATTTAAAAAAATCACCAAAAACATCATCTACTGACGACTCTAAAACAAGAGAAATTGTAGAAAATATTTTAAAAGATATAGAAAAAACAAAAGAAGAAGGCTGTAAGGAACTTGGTAAAAAATTTGATAAGTATGATGGTAAGATAATAGTTTCTAAAGAAAAAATCGAAGAGATAAAAAAAAATTTAGACCAAAAAACTAAAGATGATATTCAATTTTCTCATGAAAGAGTTAGAAAATTTGCAGAAGCACAGTTAAAAAATTATGGTCAAGACTTTGAGATTGAACTATCAGATGGTTTGTATGCTGGGCAAAAATTAATACCGGTTAATACTGCTGGATGTTATGTTCCGGCAGGAAGATACGCTCATATTGCTTCCGCGGTAATGAGTGTGACTACTGCTAAAGTTGCTGGTGTAAAAAATATACTTGTCTGTAGCTCGCCTAAACCAAAAGTAGGTGTACACCCCTCTATTATTTATACCGCTGATTTATGCGGTGCAAATGTAATTATGAATTTAGGTGGGGTGCAAGCTATTGCTGCAATGACAAATGGATTATTTGGAAACGCTCCGGCTGATATTCTAGTAGGTCCTGGCAATCAATTTGTTGCAGAAGCAAAAAGAATTTTGTTTGGAAAAGTTGGTATAGATCTTTTTGCTGGACCAACTGAAATTGCAATAATAGCTGACGAAACAGCAGATCCTGAAATCGTTGCTTATGATTTAGTTGGACAAGCTGAACACGGTTATAATTCTCCAGCCTGGTTGTTTACAAAAAATAAAAAATTAGCAGATGATGTAATGAAAAGAGTTCCAGAATTAATTGCAGATTTACCTGAGCTTCCAAAGCAAAGTGCTGGTGATGCTTGGAGAGATTTTGGGGAAGTAATCCTATGTGATACCGATGAAGAAATGGCAAAAATTAGTGATGAGTATGCTCCGGAGCACTTGGAAGTTCAAACTAAAAATTTAAAATGGTTTCATGAGAAACTAAAAAATTATGGTTCTTTATTTATAGGAGAAGAAACTACAGTTGCTTACGGTGATAAATGTTCAGGAACAAACCACATTTTACCAACAAAGGGTGCTGGGAGATATACCGGAGGATTATTTGTTGGAAAATTTATCAAAACTTTAAGTTTTCAAAGAATGACAAAAGAATCTACAAAAGAAGTAGGTGCTGCAGCGGCAAGAATTTCAAGATATGAAGGAATGGAAGCTCACGCTAGAACTGGCGATGTAAGACTAAGAAAATACGGTTTTTCAAATAAATAATTAAATCTATAAATAATAAAAGAGCAAAAATGCTCATGTTGATTTGTTTATAACTCAAACTAAAAACACACAATATGTTCTATATTTATAGGTCTTTTTATACCAAATTTTTCATCTACTTCATGTTGATGAGTATGGTGGGAATGAACAAATACTGGAATTAATAAGTTGCTATTAGTTTTAAGAGTATAAATAAAATTAGTTCCCCTAAATTTTCTATCTACCACCTCTAATTTCAAATTACTTTTGTCATCATGCTCTAAGTCTTCTGGTTGCAGTAACAACTGCACATCAGAACCTTTTGGATAATGTTTAGTAAAATTACCTTTAATAGTGCCCAGGTCTTCATTTTCTAAACTATTCTCTCCAGTTACTTTGGCTGGGATTAAAATTCCTCTATTTAAAAAATTTACAACTTCTATTGAATTTGGAAAATGATAAACATTATAAGGATCATCGTACTGTCGTAGTTGTCCATTTAATATAATTCCACATTTATTTCCTAAGTAAAAAGCTTCATAAGAGTCATGAGTAACAATTATAGTAGTGATCTTAGAATTGTTTAAAATTTGTTTTAATTCTACTTGTATTTCTTCTTTAAAATTTTGATCAACATTTGATAAAGGTTCGTCTAATAGTAGTAAGTCTGGTTGGGATACCAAGGATCTTGCCAACGAAGCTCTTTGTGCTTCGCCTGCGCTTATTTCATGAGGATATTTATTTAATATTTTTTCTAAATTTAATAATTTAATTATATCTTTTGAATTAATATTTTTTTTCTTCCTAGTTCTTCTATTTGAACCAAGATCAATATTTTTTTCAACATTATAGTGTGGAAATAAACAGTTTTCCTGAAATGATAAAGCAACATTCCTATCTTCTGGTTCTACATGTTTATTTTTTGATGACAAAATTTTATTTTTTAAAATTATTTGACCATCTTTTATTTTCTCTAATCCAGCTATTGTTCTTAAAATAGTTGTTTTACCAATTCCAGAAGGTCCCAGAAGACATAAAATTTCTCCTTCGTTCTCTATTAAAAGATTTACATTATTTACTTTATTTTTACCACCAGCAACAAAAGAAACATTATTTATTTCAAAAAAATTATTTTGCATTAGCCTTTTAATATATATCTAGATGTAGTTAAAATAAACGAACTTGCAATCAAAATTAAAAATAGAGAAGGTACGGCAGCAGCTTCAAGTAAGTCTTGGGATGCAAAAATATATGCGGTTGTTGCAAAAGTTTCAAAATTAAATGGTCTAAGTATTAATGTAATCGGAAGCTCTTTTATCACTTCAATTGATATTAAAATTCCAATCAAGAAAACAGAATTTCTTAAATATGGTACATGAATGCCTATAAAAGTTTTCACTTTTGAATATCCTAACAAATATGAACTTTCATCAATTGATTTGTTTATTTTCTCGTAGCCAGATTTAATTCCATTAAATGCTAATGAATAAAATCTTATGAAATAAACAATTACTAACCCAATTATTGATCCAATAAATATTTTTTTTATAGAAACTAAACCAAAAAATTTTATTATAGTATTATCAAACCAAGCTATAAATGTAATAAATGCAACTGCTAATATAACACCAGGAATAGCATATCCAGTAATTGAAAAAGTTGATAGTAATTTTAAAAATTTGCTTCTAGTTACTCTATTACCGTAATTTGATAAGAATGAAAAAAATAACAGTATAGCGCTAGTTAAAAATACCAACACGACAGTATTAAAAAACAATTGAGATATATTTAAATCTATAAAATTTTTTGGAAAAATTATTGACCAATATAGCATTTGTAAAACTGGAAAAGCAAAACTTACAAAGAAAACTATTGCACAAATAAAAAAGGCGGCAAAAGAAAAAATTCCTTTGAGTTTGATTTTTTTTTTTATTTTTATTCCTCCTTTTAAAGGTGTGTGATATTGAGCTTTTTTTCTTGAGATATTTTCTATGTAAAATAATGCAAATATAAATATTAAAAGGTAAAATGATAATTGATTTGCAAATGCTAAATCATCAAATGAAATCCAAGAATCATAAATACCAGTTGTAAGAGTTGAAATACCAAAAAAAGAAACAGAACCAAAATCAGATAAAGTTTCCATAGCAACCAATGCTAAACCAGCAACAATAGCAGGTCTAGCCGAAGGTAAAATTATTGAGAAAAAAGATTTTTGTCTCGTAAATCCTAAATTTTGACCTAATTCAATAAGATTTTGAGATTGATGATGAAAAGATGCTCTTGTTAAAACATAAACATAACCGAATAAAGAAAAAGAAATTGATAGTATCGCTCCTATCATTCCATCAAATTTAGGTATTTGCTTGTTATAATTACCATCTCCAAAAATTGTTTTTAAAATTGAATATAAGGTTCCATAGTTTTCAAAAAAAGCAGTTAAAGAATAAGCATAGATATAAGCTGGAACAGCAAATGATAATATTAAAGCCCATTTAAAAAACTTCGCTCCTTTAAAATCATAAAAAGAAACAAGATAAGCACACCCTACTCCAATTATTAAAGTAAGAATTAATACCCCAACTAATAATGTTAGAGAATTAAAAATATATTCGTATAGAAATGTGTTTTTTAATATTTCAAAGTAATTTGTAGTATCTTCAAAAAAACTTGAGAATACTGTTACTATTGGAATAGCAACAATAAGAGAGGTTAAAAAAGAAGAAACATACCAAGTATTTATTCTCATATTTTATAATCAATATAAGACATAAATTTTTTAATCTCTTTCATTTATTTCCAACCGGCAGCAAGCATTACTTCTAACGCAATTGCTTGTTTTTTTCCGTAGTTAACAACTTTAGTTTTAAGATCTTGTTTAAAATCTAATCCCATATTAACCACTAATGGATGAGGTGATACACCCTCAATCATTGGATATTCAAAAGTATTATTTACAATATGCTCTTGAGCTTCTTTGCTTAATAAAAACTCTACCAATGAAATTGCATTTGCTTTATTAGGTGCGCCTTTTACTAAGCCAGCACAACTAATATTCATATGTGTACCTCTGCCATCTTGGTTTGGAAAGAATGGTTTAACTTTTTTTGCAGCCTCTTGTTGCTCTGCACCTTTTTTACCGGATAACATTAAAGCAAGATAATAAGTGTTTGCAACTGCAATATCAGCTTCGCCAGCTGCTACTGCAAGTATTTGGGCTCGATCATTACCTTTAGGTGTTCGCGCCATGTTCGAAACAACGCCTTTTGCCCATTCTGCTGTAGCTTTTTTTCCATTATTTTTAACTAATGAAGCAACAAGTGATTGGTTATATATGTTGTTTGACTTTCTTATAACAAGTCTACCTTTCCATTTAGGATCAGCCAAACTTTCATAAGTTAAACCAACCAATTCAGCTCCTGAAACTCTTTCTGGAGCAAAATAAACTATTCTTGCTCTCTTCGCAATTCCAACCCATTGTGAAGTCCTAAAGTTTTTTGGAACAGTTAATTTAATCACATCCGATGTTAATCCTCCTTGAAGCATACCTTTTGCTTTAAAAGCTCCACATCTTCCTGCGTCAGCAGTAATATATAAATCTGCTTTGCTATCAGATCCCTCTTCTATTATTCTTTTCTCTAAAGCTTTAGATTTTCCAGAAACAATATTAACTTTAATTCCTGTTTTAGATGTAAACTTCTCATAAAGTTGAATATCGCTGTCGTAGTGTCTTGCGCTAAATACATTAACCTCTGAAGCAAATGCTACAGAATAAATTAATGAAAATATTAATGATATAATTGTCAAACGTTTCATTTTTTTCCTATTTTCCGCATAAATTTAATGTAAATGATAACTATTCGCGATGATAATGATTATCAATAAAATAATGTAGCTGCGACGTTTTGGCTTAGTTTTCTAAAACTAAAACACATAGTACTTCGATAAGGCTCTACCGAATCCAACTAGCCTTTATCTTATCTTTACAGTTAAAAACATTGATCAAAGCTAATTATAATCAGATTTATGATTTGCTAAAAATTAATTTTTTTCTTCGTAATTATTATTTGTTTTATCGTCTTCACTAGCGTCAGTTTTATCGCCTTCATTATCTCTATAAAACTTTCTTATCAATTTCTCTTCTCTTTTTTTTTGTTCTTCATCAAATTTTATTTCCCATTGTCTTAATTTTTCTTGTTCTTCTTTAATTCTTTTTTCTTCTTCAATT
>CAYXLK010000018.1:0-14170 GCA_964465855.1 uncultured Candidatus Pelagibacter sp.
CAAATTTATTTTGTTTGATTTGATTTTGTTTATCATAATCAAATTTTTCAAATTTTTGTTCTATAGGAAATTCTTTACATATATTGTCGTAGAAATTTTTATCAAACGCATTTTCAAACATGGCGTGCGGAAAAGGGTCGTAAAAAAATTTGTTATTATTTAAGTTAATCATATCTTATCTTAATAACAAAATTAATCTCGAAAACATTGATCTAACTCAAATATTGATAATATTTTTTAAAAAATTCGACAATTTATAAGCAACTTTATCCTATCGTAAAAATGGAAGTACTAAGTTATTTATATCCAGAACCAAGATCCCTAGTAGTCATAATATAATTTTACATTAATAAAATGATAATCCAATACGAAATTAAACCTGTAAGTATAGTGGCGATTACATTTTTTGAAAAATAACCAACAATAATTGCTATAGTTGCACCAATGATTTTTGGATCATTTATATTAACCAAAATTCCAGTTTCATTCAAAAATATAGCAGGAAAAATAATAGCTGGAAATACGGCTGATGGCACATAGCTTAATATTAATCTTGTCTTCTCATTTAACATTTCACTTTTAATAAACGTCACCATAGAAAATCTACAAAAATAAGTGATCACACCCGCAATAAATATTGATAACCAATTCATTTGATTAATTTAAATTTTAATATTACTGATGAAGCTAATAATCCAATTAATGGTGCCACTATTATGTATGACTTAAATGGAATATTATACAAAATTACAGCACTAACTCCTGAGACAATCATAACTAAAACATGATCAAGCTTCCTGAGATCTTGAACTATAATTGCAATAAAAGTTAATGGTATCGCAAATTTTAAACCTAATTCATCTGGAATAATTGATCCTAAAATAATTCCTGCTATTGTTGAAATTTGCCAACTTATCCAAAGAGTTATTCCTGCTCCTATAATATGATAATGATTAAATTTCTGATTTTTATTTTCATTCAAGTATATATTAGAAACGGCAAAACCTTGGTCTGTGATAAAATATGAGTAAATTAATTTTTTTATTAAGTTTAGTTTTTCTAGATATTGAGACAAGACTGCACCATAAAGTAAATGTCTTGAATTAACCACACCAACAGAAGTTATAGCTATAAGAGACGAAGCTCCTCCTGATAACAATTGTACAAACACTATTTGTGAAGCTCCACCAAAAATAATTAAAGAAGTTGCATAAGTAAGATAAGGATCAAAACCTAATTCTATTCCGATTGCTCCAAATATTATTCCAAATGGAACAACAGATAATAAATGTGGAGCAATATCTATAGAACCTTTTTTAAAAATATCTGATTTAGAAGACATTTCTTTAATATTCTTATTGATAAAATTGCTCGATCAATGCTCTTATAACATTCTTAAAATCTTTTGACTTGTTATAAAGTTTTCTTTGGGTTGTTGATCCAGTAGAACTATTTAAAATTTCTTCTAAATTATCCAAATATTTTTCGGAACCCAAATATGACATTGTCGGTTGAACTAATAAAAAAAGATTCTCAATTGCTTTTTTTATCGATATTTTTTGAAAATTTATTGGGTCCACATGGACTCCTTCAAGACCATAACGTGCCGCTTGCCATTTATTTGATTGAAGTATTTGTATATGTGTATCTGGATAAGGCTCTTTATTAATTAAAGTAACTACAAGAGCTTGTATTAAAGCGACAATTGCAATTATTTCTTTAAAAGTAGTAGGAATATCACAAACTCTTATTTCTACTGTTCCAAACCCTGGATGAGGTCTAACATCCCACCATAAATCTTTTACAGATCTTATAATTCCTGCTCCTTCTAATTGTTCGGTTAATTTTTCAAAATGATTCCAATTAGTTAAATAATCTGGCATTCCTGCTAAAGGTAAAGCTTCAAAAAGTTTTGTTCTATAAGAATGAAGTCCCGTGTCTTCACCTTCGAAAAAAGGTGACGAAGTTGTAAGAGCAAGTAATAATGGTAAATATATTCTTAGTGCATTATTCACCTTAATTGCATCTTCAGGATCATTAATTCCAATATGTATGTGCAGACCTTGAGAAATAAAACGTTTTCCTACCATTTGAAGGTCTTTCATTATTCTTTTGTAACGTAAATTTTCAGTGATAATTTGTTTTTTTCCAATAGCAAATGGATGGAGGCTGGTACAATTTATTTCAGTTTTATAATCTTTTAATATCTCGCTAAGATAAGTTAAAGTTTTTTTTATATCTTTTTCTACCTCCTCGGTATTCGAGCAAATGTTAGTATTGATTTCAATCATTGATTCAATAAGCTCGCACTTAATATTATCTGAAAATTCTTTTTTTACTTCTGCTAGTACTTTTTTAGATATGTTGTTTAAATTCAAATCTTTATTATCAACTAATTGAAGTTCTATCTCGACCCCTATAGTTGGTTCTGAACTTGAGTTAAATTTAATCATTTAAAATACATAGTTAATTTTCAAATCAATATTACAATCTTTATAACCTTGGTTAATTGTATCGATATAACTCTTGGGAGGATTCTTGATAAAATATTTTTTCATAATATAAAACATAATCTTTTTTCCATCTAAATAAAAATATTTTTTTTCATAAATATTTGGACATTGTTCATAGGCATCTAATATTTTTTCATGCTCTTTTGTAATATCCCAAATAGCACCAGCTACCTTGAATCCTTTTTTTTTTATTATGTTCCCATAACCATATTTATTCAATTTATTCGTATGAGAGAATATTAATCTATAATTTTTTAGAAAAAAATATTTTAAATATTTTGAACCTAAACATCTAATGTTTTTCATTTGGTGATGATTTAAATTACTACCGTATGCAAAATATAACATTAATCTATTTCAACTATCTTAATATTTTTTGCTTTAATAAATTCTAAAATTTGTGAATTGCAAATATTTATTTTATCTTTATCAACTGATCTTAAAACTATAGATACTCCTAATTTACCTTGTCTAAAAAAAGGATAACTTCCAATTTCAACATCTTTATTATTGTTTTGAACTTCTGTTAATGTTTTTGCTATTTCACTTTCGTAAGTTCTTAAATTTATAGTTTTACTTAATATAGGGTCTCCTCCAATAAGTACGCTGTTTAGACTTCCTATCATTGATTTTAATATTGATGGTACTCCCGGAAGACAAAATACATTTTCTACATAAAAGCCCGGTGCTCCGCTTCTTGGATTCAAAATAAGATTAGCTGTTATAGGCATCTTTGCCATTTTTTGTCTTCCTTCATTAAATTCGCCTGAATCATAATATTTTTCTAATAATGAAAAAGCTTCTTTATGAAAATCATATTCTATATTAAATGCCTTAGATATAGACTCGGCCGTTATATCATCATGTGTTGGACCTATTCCTCCTGTAGTAAAAACATAATTATATTTTTTTTTTAATTCATTTACAGTATCAATTATTGTCTTTTCAATATCAGGAATTACACGTACTTCCTGAACATTAATGCCTAAAGAATTCAACCATATTGAGAGTGCACTGGTATTCAAATCTTTAGTTCTTCCAGAAAGGATTTCATTTCCAATGATGATTATTCCAGCAATTATTTCTTTTTTATTCGTCATTAATAAATATAAATAAATTATAATGAAATTTACCAGCAGTTTAATTAAAGGCAAATTAATCAACAGATATAAAAGATTTTTTGCAGATATAGAAGTAAATAATAAAACAATAACATCTCATTGCCCTAATACAGGATCTATGATGGGCCTTCTAGATAAAGGAAATAAAGTTTGGCTTACCAAACATAATGATCCTAAACGTAAATTAAAATTCACTTTGGAAATGATTAAAGTAAAAAAAAGAACCATTGGAGTAAATACCCATAGAGCAAATAGAATAGTTGAACATGCTTTAGAAAATAAATTAATAACTGAATTCAACACAATAAAAAATATAAAACCGGAATTTAAATATTCTGATGATACAAGATTTGATTTTTTGTGTGATAACAAAATATTGGAAGTTAAAAATGTAACATTGTTAAGAAATGCTAATATTGCTGAATTTCCAGACGCAATTACTTCTCGTGGTTCTAAGCATTTGAGAAGATTAATTGATTCAATAAAAAAAGGCTATAAACCATATGTCTTATTTTTAACTCAAATTCAGGGTATAAATAAATTTAGAATAGCTAAAGATATAGATTCCAATTACTTTAAAGATTATATCGAAGCAAAAAAAGCTGGTGTGAATTTTCTAGCTTATAGATGTATATTAAGTTCTAAAGAAATAAAAATTGAAAAAAAAATAAAAATTTTTGATGAGCAATAACTATTTAGAAAAGTTTGAAAAAATGAAAATTGCAGGAAAACTTGCTTCTCAAACTTTAGACATGCTGACAGATTTTATTAAGCCAGGTATAACAACTGATAAAATTGATAATCTTAGTTATGAATTTATTAGAGATAACGGAGGTTGTTCTGCTCCACTTTATTATAGAGGTTTTAAAAAATCGCTTTGCACATCATTAAATCATGTTGTTTGTCATGGTATTCCTTCTGACCGTGTTTTAGAAGACGGTGATGTAATTAATGTTGATGTTACAGTAATTGTTAATGAATATTATGGTGATACTAGCAGAATGTTTATGATTGGAAATACTTCTATTAAAGCAAAAAATTTGGTTGTAACAACTTATGAATCAATGATGAAAGCAATTAAAATTTTAAAACCTGGAATAAAACTAGGAGATATTGGAAATGAAATTCAATCTTATGTTGAGGAGAAAGGTTTTTCAGTTGTTAGAGACTTTTGTGGACATGGCATTAGTAACACATTTCATGAGTCGCCTAATATTCTTCACTATGGAAAGAAAAATACAGGTTTAGAAGTTTATCCTGGAATGACCTTTACAATAGAACCAATGATTAATGCTGGAAAATATGATACTAAAATTTTAAATGATGGCTGGACAGCAGTTACAAAGGATAAGTCATTATCTGCACAATTTGAGCATACGGTAGGAATTACCGAAAATGGATATGAAATTTTTACAGAATCTGTTAAAAGATATAACAAACCCCCTTATTAATAATGATTAATAGATACTCAAGAAAAGAACTTAGAGCTATTTGGTCTGAAGAAAATAAGTATAAAATTTGGCTGGATATTGAAATTGCTGCCGCTGAAGCAATGGAGAAATATAAAATTATACCTAAAGGAGTGTCATCAATTGTTAAGAAGAAAGCAAAAATTAAAGTTAAAAGAATTCATGATATTGAATTAAAAGTAAAACATGATGTAATTGCATTTCTAACTTCAATTACAGAACAAACTGGTATTAAAGCAAGATATCTTCATCAAGGTATGACATCATCTGATGTTTTGGATACTGCATTTAATATACAGTTAAAACAATCTGGAGAAATTATAATAAAAGATTTAGATAAAATTCTGTCCATTTTAAAAAAGCAGGCTAAGAACCATAAATTTACTCCATGTATTGGACGTAGCCATGGAATTCACGCAGAGCCAATAACTTTTGGTTTAAAATTAGCATCATTCTACGAAGAATTTAAGAGAAATAAGAAAAGACTCTCTAGTGCAATTTATGACATTTCAACATGCGCTATATCAGGTGCTGTAGGAACATTTGCAAATATTGATCCAAAAGTTGAAAAATATGTTGCAAAAAAACTTAAACTTTATCCTGAACCAATTTCTACTCAAGTAATACCGAGAGACAGACATGCTCACTATTTTTCTGTTTTAGGAATAATAGCAGGAAGCATAGAACGAATAGCAACTGAAATTAGACATTTACAAAGATCTGAAGTGTTAGAATTACAAGAATTTTTTTCAAAAGACCAAAAAGGATCGTCTGCCATGCCTCATAAAAAAAATCCTATATTAAGTGAAAATTTATCTGGTCTATCTAGAATGGTTAGAAGCTACACAATTCCTGCATTAGAAAATATAGCCTTGTGGCATGAAAGAGATATTTCACATTCAAGTGTAGAAAGAAACATCGGACCTGATGCTAATATAACATTAGATTTTGCCTTAGCAAGATTGGCGAATGTTTTGGATAAAATGATAATTTATCCTAAAAAAATGATACAAAATTTGAACCTAACTAAAGGATTAATTTTTTCACAAAAAATTATGCTAGAACTTACTAAAGGGGGGATAAGTAGAGAAAATTCTTACAAAATTGTTCAAACTTATGCAAAAAAATGCTTCTCTAAAAATAAAAATTTATTTGATTTAATATCTAAAGATAAAAAAATTATGAATATAATTAGTGAAAAAAAACTCAGGTTAATTTTCAATTACGCTGATCACTTTAAAAATATAAACTTTATATTTAGAAGAGTATTTAAATAATGAAAAAAGGTAAAATAATTTATGAAGGTAAAGCAAAGATAATTTTTGCTTGTCCTGAAAAAAATTTAGTTATTCAACATTTTAAAGATGCAGCAACGGCATTTAACAATCAAAAAAAAAAGAATATTGAAGGAAAAGGTATTTTAAACAATAGAATTTCAGAACATATTTTATCTTCTTTAAATAATGTAGGAATCAATAATCATTTAATTAAAAGGCTTAATATGAGAGAACAGCTAATTGATTTAGTTGATATTATTCCAATTGAGTTTGTAGTAAGAAATATTGCTACTGGATCTCTTACAAAAAGACTGGGTATAGAAGAAGGAACTGTGCTTAATTACCCATTGATTGAATACTGTTTAAAGAATGATGATTTGGGTGATCCGATTGTTTCTGAGAAACATATTTTAAATTTTAATTGGCTGAAAAAAAAAGAGTTAGATTTAATAAATATACAATGTTTAAGAATTAATGATTTTTTACAAGGAATGTTTACTGCAATTAGAATTAAATTAATTGATTTTAAAGTTGAGTTTGGAAAAAGAAAATCTGATGGAAATATTATTTTAGCTGACGAAATCAGTCCTGATACATGTAGATTGTGGGATGCAGACACAGATAAAAAACTTGATAAAGATAGATTCAGAATAAATTTAGGAAATGTAATTGAAGCATATCAAGAAGTTGCAAGAAGACTTGGTATTTTGCACGAACAATCAAATATTAGACCAATTAAATTCACAAAACCAACCGCTGTAAAGATTAAAAAAAAATAAATGAAAGTTGAAATTATTGTTACTCTTAAAAATGGAGTTCTTGATCCTCAAGGAAAAGCTATCCAACAAACATTAAATGGAATGAACTTTTCTGAAGCAAAAGATGTAAGACAAGGAAAATATTTTAATATTGAAATAGATATCGAAGATGAAAAAAAAGCTAAGTTAAAAGCAGAAGAAATGTGCAAAAAACTCTTAGCTAATTTAGTAATCGAGGATTATAAAATTCTTTAAAATTTAATGAAGTCATCTGTAATAATTTTTCCAGGATCTAACTGTGATAGAGATATTGATGTAGCTTTAAGAAAATTTGGATTTAAAAACCAAATGGTTTGGCATAATGAAACCAAAATGCCAAAAAGTGACTTAATTGTATTACCAGGTGGCTTTTCTTATGGTGACTATTTAAGGTGTGGATGTATTGCATCAAAATCAAAAATTATTAAATCCATTATTGACTATGCTAGCTCAGGTGGTCTTATAATAGGAATTTGTAATGGTTTTCAAATTCTTCTTGAAACTGGTCTTTTAACGGGTGCCCTATTAACTAATAAATATCTAAAATTTATTTGTAAAAATGTTTTTGTAAAAGTTAATAATTCCGAAAATAAATATTTTAAAAATATTAAAAAAAATGTTCTAGAGCTACATATTGCACATAACGATGGAAATTATTTTTGCACAGATAATGAGTTAAAATCTTTAGAGGATAACAATCAAGTCGCTGCTAGCTATTGTAATAATAATGGTGAAATAGATGAAGAGAATAACCCAAACGGATCTATAAAAAACATTGCTGGAATTTTTAATAAAAAAAAAAATATTGTAGGAATGATGCCACATCCTGAAAGAGTAATAGAAAAAAACCTTTCAAGTAAAGATGGATCTTATTTTTTTGAAAACCTATTAAACAATATGAATTAATGGAAGTAAACGAACATATAGCTATAGAACACGGTTTAAAAAAAGAAGAATATAATAAAATTTGTGATCTATTAAAAAGAGCACCAAATTTTACAGAACTTGGAATTTTTTCTGCAATGTGGAATGAACATTGTTCTTACAAATCATCGAGAATTCATCTAAAAAAACTAAACACTAAAGGAAAAAAAGTAATACAAGGCCCTGGCGAAAATGCGGGCGTTATTGACATTGAAGATGGTGACGCAATAGTATTTAAAATTGAAAGCCATAATCATCCATCATTTATTGAACCATATCAGGGTGCTGCAACAGGAGTTGGCGGAATAATGCGTGATGTTTTCACTATGGGAGCTCGACCTATTGCAAATTTAAATTCTATTCATTTTGGATCGCCTCAACATCCTAACACAAAAAATCTTTTAAGAGGTGTTGTTAGAGGAATTGGTGGCTACGGTAATTGCATGGGTATCCCTACAGTAGGTGGACAAACATGTTTTGATGAAAGTTACAATGGAAACATTTTAGTAAATGCAATGACTTTAGGATTAGTTAAAAAAAATAAAATATTCTATTCTAAGGCTGCAGGAATTGATAATCCTGTTATTTATGTAGGTTCAAAAACTGGTCGTGATGGAATACATGGTGCAAGTATGGCATCAGCAATTTTTGATGATAAAATAGAAGAAAAAAAACCCACTGTTCAAGTTGGAGATCCTTTTACAGAAAAATTATTACTTGAAGCATGTCTTGAGTTAATGGCTGGTAATTCAATTATATCAATTCAAGATATGGGTGCTGCAGGATTAACATCCTCAAGCATAGAAATGGCTTCTAAGGGAAATTTAGGCATAGAATTAAACTTAGATAAAGTTCCTTGCCGTGAAGAAAAAATGACACCCTATGAAATTATGCTCTCAGAAAGTCAAGAAAGAATGTTGATAGTTTTGAAAAGAGGGAAAGAAGATGAGGCAAAGAAAATTTTTGATAAGTGGAATTTAGATTTTGCGGTGATTGGCAAAACAACTAACACAAAAAAAATAGAATTATTTTTTAAAAAAAATAAAATAGCTGAAATATCTATTAATATTTTAGCAGAGAATGCCCCTGTCTATGATCGAAAATGGAAAAAAACTAAGTTACCTCAAAAAATTAAAATAAATAAAGATGTTTATAAAAAACTAAAAATTACTGAAGTTCTTAAAAAAGTTTTAAGTTTACCAAATATTTCTAATAAGCAATGGATCTGGGAACAATATGACCATACAGTAATGGGTGATACAATTCAAAAACCAGGATCAGACGCTGGTGTTGTAAGAATACACGAAACAAATAAGGCTGTGGCTACCTCTGTCGATTCTTCTGCTACATATTGTTATGCACATCCTACAACAGGAGGGAAACAGATTGTTTGTGAAAGTTGGAGAAATTTAATTACATCAGGTTCTAAACCAATAGCAATTACAAATTGTCTTAATTTTGGTAATCCAGAAAAAGAAAAAAACATGGGTGAGTTTGTGGAATGTTTAGAGGGGATAAACGAAGCAAGTAAATTCCTAGACTACCCTATCGTTTCCGGAAATGTTTCCTTTTATAATGAAACAAAAGATAAAGGCATTAAACCTACTCCAACAATTGGAGGTGTTGGTTTAATTAAAGATTATAAAAAAGTTATTTCAATGAACTTTAAAAAAATAAACAATTTAATTATTGTTGTTGGTAAAACTGAAGGACATGTCGATCAGAGTGTATTTGCAAGAGATATCTTAAACGAAAAAAAAGGCCCTCCCCCAGAAGTAAATCTATTCAATGAAAAAAACAATGGAGAAACAGTATTAAAATTAATTGATAATGATTTATTAGAATCTACTCATGACGTTTCGCTTGGTGGAATAATTACAGCTGTTGCAAAAATGGCTATTAATGGACAAAAAGGGTTTGAATTAAAAAAACTCAAAGGTTTAATGAATAAATTTGAATATTATTTCGGTGAAGATCAAGGAAGATATATAATTGAAATTGACCCAAAGAATCTCTCAAAAGCCCAAAATTTATTAAAAGATAATTCAGTACATTTTGATGAAATTGGGACTGTTGTTGAAAATGAGATAGCCATAGACAAAGAGTCAATTCTTCATATTGACGATTTAATTGAATCTAATACAAATTGGTTAGAAAATTATATGGAAAAATAAAATGGCAATGGATTTAAAAGAAATTGAGACTTTGATTAAAGAGGCCTTACCAGATGCAATGGTTGAAATTCAGGATTTAGCAGGTGATGGAAATCATTATTCAGCAACCGTAACATCTTCTCAATTTTCTGGTAAAAGCAAAATTGAACAACATAAATTAGTATATAATTCTCTTAAAGGTAAAATGGGAAATGAATTACATGCTTTGGCAATAAAAACAAAGGAACAATAATGGATGATCAGACAAAAAATTTAATTCAAAATCATATTGATAATAATGATGTATGTTTATTTATGAAAGGAACTCCAGATGCTCCTCAATGTGGATTCTCGATGGCCGTATCAAATATGTTAAAACTTCTTGAAGTAAGTTATGAGGGTATAAATGTGCTGGAAAATCAAAATATTAGAGAAGGTATTAAGATATTTAGTGATTGGCCCACTATTCCCCAGCTGTATATTAAAAAAGAGTTTATTGGTGGATGCGATATCGTAAAAGAAATGTACGAAAATGGTGCGCTTAAAAAATTTCTTGAAGACAAAGGTATTAATTTTAAAAAATAATATTACCTTATTATATTTCTTAGTAATTTAGAAAAAAATTTTCTTGTAAGAGTTAATCTGGATATTTTTTTATAATCTTTAAGATTTTTCTCCACTATTTTAAATTCGATTGTTTTTTCCCAATAAAGTTCAAGAATTAAACTTTGTCTAAAATATTTAGAGAATTTTTTTATCGAAGAAACTGTAATCAAAGGTTCTAAATATTGAATTTTTTTCGAAATCTGAAGTTCATTTTTATCGTCTTCAAATTCCATATGCCATAGATGGTCTTTCTTATTCTCGAAAACCAAATTATCCTCAAGGACTGTAGGTAATTCAATATAGCCTTTTGTTGATACTCTTTCTAATTCTTTTATAAAAAAATCTACATCTATTACATGCTCAAGCACATGAGAGGCAATTACAAAATCAAATTCTTTATCTTTAAAAGGCAAATTTTTTTCATTTAGTTTTATAAAATTTTTATCTTTATAAAAGTTAGAGAGATCCTGAACATCACAAATCACTGAGGCATTACTATGTGCTGTATATCCACAGCCAATATCAAGAACTTTCCAATTAGGATTTTCTTTTAAAAGATTATCAATGAATTTTTTTGAAGATCGTTTGATCAAAATTATTATCTAGAATAATATTCAACTACTAAATTTGGCTCCATAACAACGGGGTATGGAACTTCTTCAAATTTGGGAATTCTCACAAACTTGACTTTTTTATTTTTTTCATCAACTTGAATATATTCGGGAGTTTCTCTTTCCTTGCTAGCCATTGCGATATCTATAATTGCAAGTTGTTTTGATTTATCACTAATTTCTATAGCGTCTTCTTCTTTAACTTGATAACTTGAGATATTAACTTTTTTACCATTAACTTTAACATGGCCATGATTAATTAATTGTCTTGATGAAAAAATTGTGTTTGCAAATTTTGATCTATAAACAACTGCATCTAATCTTCTCTCTAATAATCCTATTAGGTTTTCTGCGGTATTGCCTTTTGCCATAATTGCTTTTTTATATAAATTTCTAAATTGTCTCTCATTAATGTTTCCATAATAAGATTTTAATTTTTGTTTAGCTTGCAACTGAACTCCAAAATCTGAAGGTTTGGGTGATCTAGTTTGTCCATGTTGTCCTGGTGGATAAGCTCTGCTGTTAAATGGACTCTTTGGTCTGCCCCATAGGTTTACTCTTAACCTTCTGTCAATTTTGTGTTTAGATTTTAATCTTTTTGTCATTCGATTTGAGGTTTTATAAACTTAACGAAAATTTTGTCAATGACCCTTTTTTTTTGCTAATTCAGCAAAAACACTAGATAATATTCTAGTTTCTTTTTCTGATAAATCCATTTTAAAAAATATACTTCTCAAGTTTTCCAACATTTTTGGTTTTTTTTCTTGAGGTTTAAAAAAATTGATTTCTTCAAGATGTTTGATGCATAAGTTTGTCATTGTTTGGATATTTTTTTTTGACGCAGGCTTAATTTTTTTTGATTTAGAATATCTTGATTTTTTCATATTCAATAATTGAAAAACAGCTTGTGCTACAATTATTAAACTATGCGATAAATTTAATGATTTAAATTTAGTATTGCTAGGTATCTGTAATACATAATTTGAAAAGCTTATTTCATTATTTGACAATCCTGATGCCTCAGGCCCAAATAAAAAAGCGATTTTTTTGTTAAAATCTATTATGTTTAATTCGTTTAATTTAATGTGTTTAATATTTTTGTTTCTAAACCTAGATGTTGTTGAAATTAAAAAATCTATGTTTTTCATTGCAAGTTCTAAAGTCTCATAAACCTTGCTTTTTTTTATAATTTCCTGAGCCCCTACTGAAGTAGCAACTATTTTATCATTAGGAAAAGTTGGTTTAGGGTTAATTATAATTAATTTAGAAAAATTAAAATTTTTCATTGCTCTAGCGCATGCTCCAATATTTTCAGATAGTTGCGGTTTATGTAAAATAAAAGAAATATTATTAAACATTAAAGACTTGCAGGTGCTTTATCTTTAAATAGTTTGTAATCTAAACTATCAACAAGTGCTTTAAACGATGCATCAATAATGTTTGCAGAAACTCCAATAGTAAACCAATTTTTACCTTTTGAATCGGTACTTTCAATTGAAACTCTTGTTACAGCTTCTGTTCCTGTATTAAGGATTCTAACTTTATAATCTACTAATTTTAAGTCTTTTAAATACTGAGAATATTTTGCAAGCTTATCTACATTATTTCTTATTGCGTTATCAAGCGCATGGACAGGACCATTACCTTCTCCTTCGCAAATAATTAATTTCTTATCAACTTCTAATTGGGCCTTGGCTGAAGAAATAATTTTTCCTGAACTATTTTTTTTTACACTAACATCATATGATTTTATTGAAATGTATCTTGGAATTTCACCCATTATTCTTCTTGCTAGTAATTCAAAAGATGCGTCTGCGCCATCATAGCTATATCCGATAAATTCTCTATCTTTAACTTCTTCTAAAAGTTTTTTTATTTTTGGGTCATCTTGTTTAAAATCTATTCCAATAGATTTTAATCTTGAAACTATATTTGATTTTCCAGATTGATCAGAAACAACAATGTTTCTCGCATTTCCCACTTCTTCAGGATTTATATGCTCATATGTTTTTGGATTCTTTTGTACTGCAGATACATGTAGTCCTCCTTTATGTGAAAAAGCAGCCGCACCAACATATGGTAAATGTTGATTGGGTTTTCTATTTAATATCTCATCAAGTAACCTTGAGCATTGAGTTAATTTGCTAATATTTTCTTTTTTAATATTTATTTCATAATTTTTTGAGTAAGTTTCTTTTAAATGCAAAGTTGGAATTACTGACATTAAGTTTGCATTTCCACATCTTTCACCTAATCCATTGATTGTTCCCTGTATTTGTCTAACTCCAGATGAAACTGCTGCTAAGGAGTTTGCAACTGCATTTTCAGTATCATTATGTGCATGAATACCAAGATTTTTTCCTGGGATAGATTTGACTACTTCATTTACAATTTCAGAAACTTCATTAGGCAATGTTCCGCCATTTGTATCGCAAAGTACAATCCATCTAGCACCATTGTCGTATGCTGATTTAATACATGAAAGTGCATATTCTTTATTGTTTTTAAAACCATCAAAAAAATGTTCAGCATCAAACATAAATTCTTTTTTTTCTTTAACAAAAAGTTTTGCACTTTCAGAAATATTTTCTAAATTTTCTTCATTTGATGCTCCTAATGCTACATCAACATGAAAATCCCAAGATTTACCAACTAAACATACAGCTGGTGTATTGCTATTTAGTATAGATGAAAGTCCT
>CAYXLK010000019.1:0-12839 GCA_964465855.1 uncultured Candidatus Pelagibacter sp.
TTGTTATTAATTATCATTTGATAAGCATAAATTCCGAAACCTAAAAAATGGACTACAAAAACTATTAAATAAATAATTCCATTAAACTTTTCAATCATAATCGTTATACTATCATAAAATTTTTAAATATTCTTTAACTATATTATCCCACTCAAATTTGATTGCGTAATCTTTTGCTTTTTTACCTAATTCTACATATGTGTTATTTTTTAATATTAAATCTATACTAGAATAAATTTCTTCTAAATTATTACCATCACAAATAATTCCTGTTTCATTATTTTTGATTGCATCTGATGCACCACCATCTTTTCCACCAATTGATGGAATTCCATATTGTGCAGCTTCTACATAAGCAATACCAAATCCTTCAACTGAAGTTTTGTGAATTATTGACGGCATTACAAAAGTATTTGATTTAGAAACCAAGGCATTTTTTAAGTCTTGAGAAATATTTTTTAAAAATATTACTTGTTCATCTAATTCTAGCTCTTTTGTAAGCTTTTTTATGTTTTCTTCCTCATCACCATAACCTATGCAAGTGTAAACAATATTTGGGTATATTTGTTTAAGATTTCTTAAAGCCATTATTACTTTTTCATGATTTTTTCTTTTATCAAACCTTGAAACTGTAATTAATCTTGGATTTTTATTTTTTAATAATTTTTCAGCTTCTTTGATTAATGATTTATCTATATCTTTAACAGGAAATACACCTGGATTAATAACAATAATTTTGTTTTGATCTATACCGATTTCTACAGCAAGATTTTTTGTATATTCAGAATTAGCAACTACTTGGTCAATATTATTGAAAGCTTTTAAAATTCTTCTATTACTAAAAGATCCTTTTTTATGATTAATTTCTTTTGAGTGTATTAGACATATTTTTTTTACATTAGTTTTTATTTGCTCCAAGCTTTTCCAATGATCAGCTATAACTGTTTTTACCTTTTTATTACTTTCTAAGTAATTATTTACTAAAAGAGACTTTCTATATTTTTTGATAATTTTTGGACCACCAATTCTTTCTATTGTAAAAGAAACTTTCTCATCGAACTGTTTTGCATTTTTATGACCATCTGCAAAAACTTTTATTAAATCATGTTTTGATAAAGAATTTGTGAGACCCCACATTAAATTTTGCATGCCGCCTATTTCAGGGGGATAACTTCTAGTTACAACTAAATGCATTAAATTAATTTTTCCATTTAATACTGCAACCAGCGCTCGGTATCTGGTTTTCAGGTCCTTTTCCAGTTTCTGCAATTTGGTTCATTGCTTTAAGCAAATCACTTTCACCACTTCTCACGGGAACTAAGTTTTTAAGTTCTCTTAATCTACCTCTATATTGAAGTTCTAAATTTTTGTTATATCCAAAGAAATCTGGCGTACATACTGCATCATAAGTTTTTGCAATTTCTTGAGTTTCATCAACAAGGTAAGGAAAACTAAATTGATTTTTTTGTGCAAATTCGATCATATTTTCAAAAGAGTCTTCAGGGTAATTTTCTGCATCATTTGCACATATTGCTACTGAATTAATTCCAATTTCTTTTAATTTTTTACAATCCTCAACAATATCTTTTGTTATCGCTTTGACATATGGACAGTGGTTACAGATAAACATCACCAAAGTTCCGTTCTCTCCTTTAATATCATTTAGAGATACAATATTATTGTCAGTAGATTTAAGTTCAAAGTCATGAGCTTTTTGTCCAAAATCACATATTGGAGTTTGTATTGGCATAATGTAATAATATATAAATTATGTTTTACGATTTAAAAGATAAAAAACCAAAAAACTCTGGCGAAAATTGGGTAGCTCCAAATGCAACCATTATAGGCAATGTTACTCTAGAAAAGAATTCAAGCATTTGGTTTAATGCAGTTTTAAGAGGGGATATTGAAAATATTTACATTGGTGAGGGGTCAAATATCCAGGATGGAAGTGTTTTACATACAGATTCGGGTTATCCTTTAAAAGTTGGAAAGAATGTAACTGTAGGACATATGGTTATGCTTCATGGATGTATAATAGGGGACAATAGTTTAGTTGGAATCGGTGCTGTTATTTTAAATAACGCAAAAATAGGAAAAAATTGCATCATAGGCGCAAAAACTCTAATTACTGAAAATAAAGAAATACCAGACAACTCACTTGTAATTGGTTCTCCTGGTAAAGTGGTTAGGAAAGTTACCGAAGAAGAAAAAAAAACTGTATTTGAAAACACCAAGCATTATCAAGATAATTGGAAAAAATATTCTTCTTAAAATTATTGAAAGAAACTTTGCTTTAATTAAACAAGATTTAACTAAGGAACTAACCAATATTCTTTATTATTTTCTAATTCAAATTTAGCTCTTCGATGACCTTTGGCAGATAAATAAAGCCATTCAATATTTTTAATTTTACACTGAATTACGGTAAAGTTTTTATAACCTTCTTCACTTTGTTCCATTGTAAATTCAAAATTGTCTAATTCAGGTTTTAATCCAGAAGTTGGAGCAGAAGACTCAGTCCCAGGTCCATTATCAACTAAGTAACATTTTCTACTAGTGTGTCCTGTTTTTTTCCACGACTCTTTAGTTATTCCATTGTTATGATTAATGGTGCATTCAACTTTTAATCTTACTTGGATTTTTTCTTTCTTGTCATAAAAGAGCATAGAAGCATTTTTATTATTTTTTAATTTAGGTATTTTGTCAGATCTAATGTCACTATGGAATTGAAGAAGATTATTTGACTGATCAGATTTTCTAAGAACTACAATTCTTCCATCAAAATCTTTTTGATCTCCACAAACAAAAACGGGAATCCTAAATTGAGAACTTCTATTGGTTACTGCATCATCTAGCATTGACCAAATCTTTTTTTTTATCTCATCAAAATCTTCGTAGTATGCTGGCTGCATACAGTTTTATTTTCTTAATCTTATAATTAAACTTGATGTATCCCATCTATTGCCACCTAGTTTTTGAATATCATCATAATATTGGTCAACTATTTCAGTTATAGGTAATAAAGAATTATTTTTTTTAGCTTCCTCTAATGCAATTTTTAAATCTTTTCTCATCCAATCAACTGCAAATCCAAATTCAAATTTATCATCAATCATTGTTTTATATCTATTGTCCATTTGCCATGATTGTGCAGAACCTTTTGATATAACTTCAATAACATCTTCCATATTTAACCCAGCTTTTAGACCAAAATTAATACCTTCCGATAACGCCTGAACAAGACCGCAGATACAGATTTGATTAACCATTTTTGCCAGTTGTCCAGTGCCAGCTTTGCCAAGCAACTTCATTTTTTTGCTGTAACAATCAATTTTATCTTTAGCTTTATCAAAATCTTCTTTATCACCGCCAATCATTACTGTTAAAGCTCCATTTTCTGCACCAGCTTGACCACCGGAAACGGGTGCATCTAGAGATCCAAAACTATTTTTTTTTGCATAATCATATATTTCCTTTGCAATAGTTGCTGATGCAGTTGTGTTATCAATATAGACTGCACCTTTTTTAATTGTTTTAAAAATTCCATTATCTCCAAAGGTTACTTCTCTTAAATCATTGTCATTACCAACGCATGTAAATACAAAATCTGCATTCTCCGCAGCTTTACTTGGAGTTTCAGCTTTAGAACCTTTATATTCTGTTAACCATTTGTTAGCTTTAGATGTAGTTCGATTATAAACGGTTATATTATGTCCTGCTTTTGATATATAACCAGCCATTGGATATCCCATGACACCAAGACCTATGAAAGCTACATTACAACTCATAAAATGATTATAAATACTTTTAGATCTAATTACAAAATAATTCTTTTTGGATTTATTTTTACATTTTCATCATGCGTTGGGCAGAGTTTTTTTATAGGTTTATTTAATTCAGATATAAGAAATGAATTAAATATATCACATGGTGAATTTGGAACCATCTACGGAATAGCCACTTTATGTAGTAGTATTTTATTAATATGGATAGGAAAAAAAATAGATGATATTAAATTATTATATTATGCAATTTTTGTAGTTGTTCTTTTATCTTTTTCATCTTTATTTTTTTCTTATGTAACAGAAGCATTATTGCTATTTTTTGGAATTTTTTTCCTAAGATTATCCGGTCAAGGTTTAATGTCACATACAGCATCTACAGCGATATCTAGATATTTTGAAAAAAGAAGAGGCAAAGCTTTGAGTTATATTTGGTTTGGAATGTCACTCGGAGAATTTTTATTTCCTACGTTAATTGTCTATCTTTTATCATTTATTTATTGGAGAGATCTTTGGGTACAAATTTCAATTGCAATTTTAATATTTTTGCCAGCAATTTCTTTTTTTACGATAAAAAATATTAGCATTTTATCAAGAGAAGAGGATAACGAAGAAGTAAAAAATAAAAATAATTTCATAAAAAACTGGAAAAGGAGTGAAGTTGTAAAAGATTTTAAATTTTATACTATATTACCATGTTTATTGGCTCCACCTTTTATAATTACTGGAATTGTCATTAACCAATCATTTATAACCGAGTCTAAATCTTGGGGAGAGTATACATTACCAAAAGCTTTTATGAGTTATGCTATATTTACTGTTATAACTTTATTTTTCTCAGGTTTTTTGGTTGATAAATTTACAAGTAGAAAACTTTTGCTTTTTTTTAATGTACCATTGTTGCTAAGTCTAATTGTATTGATATTTTTAAAAGCACCATATTCTGCTTTAATTTTTATGGGACTATTGGGTATTACCAATGGTTTTACTAACATTTTAATTTCTTCTCTTTGGGCTGAAATTTATGGAGTTAATTATTTAGGTGGAATAAAAGCATTAACGGGGGCTTTGATGGTTTTTTCTACAGCTCTAGCGACTACAGTTTTTGGTCTGTTAATTGATTTTGGACACTCTATTGAGAGTATTTCAATTATATGTGCAATTTATGTTATAATATCGACAGTAATTATTGCCATATTTCAAAAAAGCTATAATCCAATATTAATAAATAAAACTTGATTTTTATTTTACCACAATATAAATAACCCGCATGGCAAGAGTAACAGTAGAAGACTGTATTGATAAAGTAGATAGTCCTTATCAACTAGTATTGGTCGCAAAAGAAAGGGTAACGCAACTTAACTCAGGCATAGAACCAACTTTACCTAAAGACAATGATAAAAACACAGTTATATCATTAAGAGAGATAGCTGAAGAAAAAGTTAAAGTTCCAGATTTAGTTGATAGTGCAGTGTACAAATTAAGAAAACATGTAGAACAAATTGATGATGTTTCTGATGAAGTTGAAGATTTGGGAGATGATTTTGAAAGTCTTTACAAAGGTGAAATATCAAAAAGTGGAGTACCTATTTTGCCATCAAAAAGAGCTAGAAAAATTCCAGAAAAAATTCAAGTTTCACAAGAAGATCTTGATGAATTAACTAATGTACCAGAATCTCAGGTAGAAGAATCGAAAAATGAGGAAGTTTCATTAGATCAAATGACCGAAGAAGAAAATAATGAAGCCACTAATGAAGATTCAGAAACTTCAAATAGTTAAATAAATAATATATTTATTCTCTAATTATTTATGAACAGATTAGTATCAGTTGCACCTATGATAGACTGTACAGATCGCCATGAGAGATATTTTCTAAGGTTAATTAGTAAAAACGTTCTTCTATATACAGAAATGATTGTTTCAGAGGCAATAAATAGGGGAGATAAAAAAAAACTTTTAGAATTTAATATTAAAGAGAAGCCAGTTGCTCTCCAGTTAGGAGGATCTTCCCCAAAGCTTTTAGCCAATGCAACAAAAATTGGAGAAGAATTTGGTTATGATGAAATTAATTTAAATTTAGGGTGCCCAAGTAAAAAAGTTCAAAAAAATAAATTTGGAGCATGCTTAATGAAGGAACCAAATCGTGTTGCCGAATGTTTGAATCAAATGGTGATATCAACAAAGTTGCCAGTAACAGTTAAAACTAGAATTGGATATGATAATGTTGAAGATTATCAAAATATATATGAGTTTGTAAAATTATTATCAAAAACAGGTGTTAAAACTTTTATTATGCATGCAAGAAAAGCAATACTTGGTAAATTTACGCCGAAACAAAATCTTAATATTCCACCACTGAAATACGATGTTGTTTATAAATTAAAAAAAGATTTTCCAAACCTAGAAATTATAATTAATGGAGGAATTACAAGCACCGATCAAATAAAAAATCATCTTAAACAAGTTGATGGAGTTATGATTGGTAGATCAATTTACCACTCACCATATTTTTTAGCTGATATTGAAAAAGAAATTTATTCAACAGAAAATATATCTACTAGAGAAGAGATTATTAAAGAATTAATTGATTATGTTAAGGTTGAGATTAAAAAAGGAACTAAACTTCATCACATAATGAGACATACACTTGGTTTATTTCATGGTAAATCTGGCTCAAGTTTTTGGAAAAGATATTTAAGTGAAAATATGTGTGTAAGAGATTTTGATGTACAAAAAGTTGATCATATTTTAGATAAAGTTAAATATCCGAGTCAAAACCAAGCAAGTATTTAAATTGATAAATCAAATCTTAGAAAATCAATATTTTTTGTTTATAATATTGATGATCATTACCGCTTTCCCTGTAGGATTTTTCGCAGGATTATTTGGAATTGGTGGAGGATTAATAACAGTACCTTTTTTATTCTTTATTTTTGGATCGCTAAACATAGATCCGAACTATGCCATGCATTTAGCAGTTGGTACTTCATTTTCTATTATTATACCTACTTCGTTTGTATCAGTTTATACCCACAACAAACATGGCGCTGTTGACCTTCAAATTATTAAATCTTATGCAGCTTTTGTGATTATAGGTGTGATAGTCGGTACATCTCTAGCTTCAATTCTAAAAACAAAAGGTTTAGTATTATTCTTTACTGTAGTTGTTTATATTTTAAGTGTTTACTTATTATTTTTGAAGGAAAAAGGACAAGAAACAAAACCTAACTTTAACTTGCTTCCAAAAATAATTTTTGGTTTTATTTCAGGGTTTGTGTCTGCACCTATGGGTATTGGAGGTGCTATAATTAACGTTCCAATTCTTAAATACTTCGGTTATCCAATAAATAAAGCTATTGGAAGTGCAGCTGCAATTGGTTTTTTCATTGCTTTATTCGGAGCTATAGGATTTTTAATTTCTGGCTCATTTTTAAACGCCAATCTACCATTAAGTATTGGCTTTATTAACATCCCGGCTTTATTGATTTTCATACCAATCACAACATTTATGGCTAAAGTTGGAGCTAACGTTGTACATAAAATTGAAAAAGATAAAATTACAAAGTTTTTTGGAATATTTCTTCTAGTGGTTGGATCAATATTTCTTTATAGATATCTCAATATATAGGATCGGGAGCGGTTTCAGTCTCCCTCTGCCACTCCCTTATTTTCATTATATACGATTCTCATGATTTTTATTAACTCGTAATGATTGAATTTTAAAATTATATCTTTTGGTCGTATTTACCAATTTTTCCAGTATCTTTGAGTAAACTATCTATAAAATGAAATATATTTTTCTTTCTTACATCTGATGTGGGGCTTTCAGTTACAATTACCA
The DNA here is from genome assembly GCA_964465855.1 of uncultured Candidatus Pelagibacter sp. GTDB lineage: Bacteria > Pseudomonadota > Alphaproteobacteria > Pelagibacterales > Pelagibacteraceae > Pelagibacter. The sequence goes on from CAYXLK010000019.1 coordinate 7,628, forward strand.
ATGAAGGTTTATTTGAAGATGCTCTTATTAATCCCCAGGATCCATCTTCTAAACTAAATCTAACCCCATTTACTGTTAATACGTTATTAATTCTTAAACCATCTATTTTAAGACCAGTTTCTTTAAAACTTGCTATTTTTTTTGTTATTTCCTCAATTACTTTATATTTCTCTTCATCTTTACAGAAAGGACTCATTGTGGGACTTTGGTAAGTTTTAGGTAGCGACTCAATTAATTCACTAAGTTTAATTTCTACATCATCTAGTAGTTTACAAACTTGAATTGCAGAATTTATACCGTCATCATATCCATATCCTAATGGATTGTTAAAAAAGAAATGGCCGCTTTTTTCAAAACCGGCTATTGCTTTATCTTCGTTAACTTTCCTTTTTATGTATGAATGACCTGTTTTCCAATAAATTGTCTCACAATTATTTTTTTTTAAAACTTCGTCATTTTCATATAAACCAGTTGATTTTACATCGACAATAAATTTATTTTTTGGATGATTTTTTGATATATTTCTTGCAATAAGAAGACCGATTTTATCAGAAAATATTTCATTTCCTAATTCATCAACAACTCCAACGCGGTCACCATCACCATCGAATCCGAAACCAACATCTGCTTTATTTTCTTTTACACATTTTGTTATTTCCTGAAGCATTTTTAAATCCTCTGGATTAGGATTATATTTTGGAAATGTGAAATCTAATTTACAATCTAATTCAATTACTTCACATCCAATATTTTTCAATATTTCAGGTGCAAATATTCCTGCTGTCCCATTCCCACAAGCAGCAACAACTTTCAGTTGTTTTTTTATTTTATTTTTAGATAAGTTCTCAATGTATTTTTGTTTATAATTACTTATTTCTTTATACGTTCCTTTTCCTGTCGCGAATTTTTTTTCTAATACAATTTCCTTTAATTCTTTCATTTCTTCATAACAATGAGTAAGTCCTTTTTTGATACCCATTTTTATACCAGTCCATCCATTTTCATTATGACTTGCTGTTATCATAGCTACCGCATCACAATTTAAATCAAACTGAGAAAAATAAATCGTTGGAGAAAGACAAAGACCAATATCCTCAACATTGCATCCAGTTGAAATTAAACCTTCAACAAAATTATTCTTAACTTCTTCGCTATAAGATCTATAATCATACCCAACTGCTACCCTAGGATTTTTTTTTGTATTAATTATCTGAGTGCCAAATCCTTTTCCAACTTCTCTGATTCCAGGTCCATTTATGCTCTTAGGATACAACCACCGTGCGTCATATTCTCTAAAACCAAACGGGTCGATTTTTATTGTTTCAGGCATGTGGATATATCTACATTTTTTTTGGTTTTTTGTTGAATAAAAAAGTTTTTTTTATAAATGTTCTCTTGAATTGTAGTTTATATAGTATATTAACGAATTCAGCGCACAACATATAGTTGTTTTACAAAAGTTTAAAGTTTATAATTAAGGAAGATTCATGAATAAAGTCTTGTCTCAAGCCATCAAAAAAGCTGTCTCAGAACATAGAAACAATAACATAGCTAACATTGAAAATAACAAACAGAAAAGGCCAGATTTATTTTCACTATCAGATAACACTGAACTATTTCAAAATTCAAAAGGTATTACAATAAAGATCGATAGATCTAGAGATGCAAATTTAACAAAGTTTGGAATGGCAACACTTGACGATAGATATCTAGGTTTCAATGAAACGTACCAAGATTTATTTGCAAGAGTCGCAAGCTATTATGCTGATGATAATTTACATGCTCAAAGATTATATAATTACATAAGTAGTTTATGGTTTATGCCAGCAACACCTGTTTTATCAAACGGTGGCACAAAAAGAGGTTTGCCAATTTCATGCTTTCTAAATGAAGCCGGAGATAGTCTACATGAAATTTTAGATTTATGGAGTGAAAATGTTTGGTTAGCAGCAAGAGGTGGCGGCATTGGAAGTTACTGGGGAAACCTAAGATCAATAGGAGAAAAAATTGGAAGAGTAGGTAAGACATCTGGAATTATCCCTTTTATAAAAGTTATGGACTCATTAACAATGGCAATTAGTCAAGGATCTTTAAGGAGAGGCTCAGCCGCATGTTATTTACCAATTGATCATCCTGAAATCGAAGAATTTATTGAGATGAGAAGACCCACAGGCGGTGATCCAAACAGAAAATCGTTGAATCTTCATCACGGTGTACTTGTGTCCGATGCATTTATGAGGGCTGTTGAACTAGATGAACAATGGGCTTTAAGAAGCCCTAAAGATGGATCAGTTCAATCTACTGTATCTGCAAGAAACTTATGGATTAGACTTTTAACTGCTAGAGTTGAAACAGGTGAACCTTATATAATTTATATTGATACAGTTAATAGACAAATTCCACAACATCATAAACTTGCAGGTTTAACTGTTAAAACTTCAAACTTGTGTAGTGAGATTACTTTACCAACTGGAATGGATAAAGAAGGAAGAAACAGAACAGCTGTTTGTTGTTTATCTTCTCTGAACTTAGAAAAATATGATGAGTGGAAAGATGATAAAAATTTTATTAACGATATAATGAAATTTTTAGATAATGTACTAACTGATTTTATTGAAAAAGCACCAGAAGAATTTAGTGATGCAACATATTCAGCGATGAGAGAAAGAAGCGTTGGGTTAGGTGTAATGGGACTTCATTCTTATTTTCAACAGAAAATGATACCTTTTGAATCAGTAATGGCTAAAGTTTGGAATAAAAAAATATTCCAACATATACAAGAACAAGTAAATCAAGCATCTAAAGATTTAGCTGAAGAAAGAGGACCTTGTCCAGATGCTTCTGACTATGGAATCAAGGAAAGATTTTCAAATAAAACAGCAATAGCTCCAACTGCATCAATATCAATTATATGTGGTGGGGCCTCGCCTGGAATTGAGCCTATTGCTGCAAACAGCTATACTCACAAAACACTTTCAGGTTCATTCAATGTTAGGAATAAGTACTTAGCTAAACTTTTGGAAAAATACAAAAAAAACGACGATGAAACTTGGTCTAGTATAACAACAAACCAAGGTTCGATATCTCATCTAGACTTTTTAAACCAAGAAGAAAAAAATGTATTTAAAACAGCTTTTGAATTAGATCAAAGGTGGGTGATAGATTTAGGAGCTGATAGAACTTCATACATTTCGCAAGCTCAATCGATAAATATATTTATTCCTGCGGATATACATAAAAGAGATTTGCACCAAATTCATTTTCAAGCATGGAAAAAGGGATTAAAAAGCCTTTATTATTGCAGATCTAAGTCTATTCAAAGAGCAGAAAATATTAACAGTAATTCATCAACTGATGTTGAAAACAATGTTTATAAAAATGGTCGAAATCAAACACAAGAATCCGAAATAGAATATGATGAGTGCCTATCATGTCAGTAAAAAACTTAAAAAAAGTTGAAATAATTCAAAGTAAGCCAAAGGAAATGGGTTTGTTAGTTGGAAACCCTGTTTATAAACCTTTTCGTTATCCTTGGTGTTATGACGCTTGGCTAACACAACAAAGGATTCATTGGTTACCCGAAGAGGTACCGCTAGGAGATGATGTGAGAGATTGGCAAAAAAATCTTACACCTGAAGAAAAAAACTTATTAACTCAAATATTTAGATTCTTCACTCAAGCTGATGTTGAAGTGAGTAATTGTTATATTAGACATTATATGAATGTTTTTAAACCAACAGAAGTTTTAATGATGATGTCATCATTTACATCAATGGAAACAGTTCATATTGCGGCATACTCTCATTTACTTGATACAATTGGAATGCCCGAGACAGAATACTCAGCTTTCCTAAAATATAAAGAGATGAAAGATAAATACGATTATATGCAAGGATTTAATGTAAAATCAAATCATGACATTGCAAAAACCATAGCAGTTTTTAGCGCCTTTACGGAAGGCCTTCAGCTATTTGCAAGTTTTGCAATTCTGTTAAATTTTCCACGACAAAACAAAATGAAGGGTATGGGCCAGATAGTAACATGGTCAGTTAGAGACGAAACATTGCATTGCAACTCAATGATTAAACTTTTTAAAACTTTTATTGAAGAACAACCAGAAATATGGACTCCACAGCTAAAAAAAGAAATTTATGAAGCGTGTAGAACAATGGTATCCCACGAAGATGCATTTATAGATTTAGCTTTTCAACAAGGACCATTAGAAGGTTTAACAGCACAAGAGATTAAAGAATACATAAGATGGATTGGAAACAGAAGATTAATCCAACTTGGCCTAGAACCAATTTATAAGGTAGATAAAAACCCTCTTACATGGCTAGACACAATGTTGAATGCTGTTGAGCACATGAATTTTTTTGAAGGGAGAGCTACAGAATATTCTAAAGCTTCTACAAAAGGAACTTGGTCAGAAGCTTTTGGCGACCTAGATTCTCCTTATCAAAAAAATCTTAAAAAAAAATAAACTTTTACCTTTGATTTAAAAGCACGACTTTTCTATGCTTCTCACCTTTATATTTAGCAAGTGGTCTAATCAATTTATTAGCTGCATGCTGCTCAATAATATGAGCAGTCCATCCGGTAATTCTAGCTACAACAAAAATTGGAGTAAAAAAATCGGTTTCAAAACCCATTAAATGATAAGTTGGACCCGACGGAAAATCCATATTAGGATAAATATTTTTCCTTCTCACCATAACTTCTTCCAGAATGTTGTAGATTTTATAAAGCTTTTTATCTTTTTTAATTTTAGCTACTTTTAAAAAATGTTTTTTCATTGTGGGAACCCTAGAATCACCACTTTTATAGACTCTATGACCGAATCCCATAATAACTTCTTTTTTATTTATAGCATTGTTGATCCATTTTTTAGCTTTATCTGGTGATTTTATTTTATTCATCAATTCCATTACTTTCTCATTAGCACCACCATGCAAAGGACCCTTCAAACTGGCAATAGCTCCTGTTACTGCACCATGCATATCGGACAAGCTACTTGTTATTGTTCTTGCAGTAAAGGTTGAAACATTAAAACCATGTTCAGCATATAAAATCAAAGATACATCAAAAGCTCTTACAATTTCTTTTTGTGGAACTTTGCCAAAACACATGTAAAAAAAGTTTTCAGAAAAAGTAAGGTTTTTTTTTGGTTTAATGATTTTTTTACCTTTACGAATTCTATAAAATGCACCTA
>CAYXLK010000020.1:0-11052 GCA_964465855.1 uncultured Candidatus Pelagibacter sp.
GCATACCTTCTACAACATCAAGTTCTGTTTCGATACTTTTTGCTTCTTCAACAGTTATAACACCTTCGTTACCAACTTTTTGCATAGCTTTTGCAATCATATTTCCAATTTCTTTATCACCATTGGAAGAAATTGTTCCAACTTGTGCAATTTCATCACTATCTTTAACTTTTTTAGCAGAAGAAATTAGTTTTTCTTTTACATGCTCAACAGCTGCATCAATTCCTCTTTTTACATCCATAGGATTCATGCCGGCAGCTACGTACTTACAACCTTCTTTTACAATTGCTTGTGCAAGAATTGTTGCAGTGGTAGTGCCATCGCCAGCTTCATCATTTGTTTTACTTGCAACTTCTTTAACCATTTGAGCACCCATGTTCTCAAATTTATCTTCAAGATCTATTTCTTTTGCAACTGTAACGCCATCTTTTGTAGTTCTTGGAGCACCATAAGATTTGTCTATAACAACATTTCTTCCTTTAGGTCCAAGAGTAACTCTTACTGTGTTTGCAAGTATATCAACTCCTCTTAACATTGATGATCTAGCATCAGAGTCAAATTTTACTATTTTAGCCATTATATTCTCTCCTTGTTTTATATTATTTTTCTTTAGAAATACCCATAATGTCAGACTCTTTCATTATACTGTATTCCTTTCCATCAATTTTGATTTCAGTTCCTGACCATTTGCCAAAAAGAACTTTGTCTCCAACTTTAACATCCATTGGAATTATTTTTCCATCTTCAGTTTTTGCTCCACCACCCACAGCAACAACTTTGCCTTCTTGTGGTTTTTCTTGAGCTGAGTCTGGAATTATTATACCGCCAGAAGTTTTTTCAACACTATCTAGCACTTCAATTAAAACTCTATCATGTAAAGGTTTAAACTTCATAAATTCTCCTATAAATATGTGAGGACATATAAATACAGCACGCACTATTTTCAAGAAGGTTATTGCTTTAAAAAATCAAAGAATATATAGCTTTTTTAGGTAATTTTTAAAATGACGGCAAATTTAACTGATATAGGGCTTAAAGAAATAGTAAATAACTTCGATCTTTTCTATATCGATATATGGGGAGTTCTTCATAACGGGATTAAATTAAACGAGGATGCTGTTAATGTATTATCTAAACTGGATGATTTAGGAAAAGAATATGTATTATTAACCAATGCTCCAAGACCCAACTCAGATGTCATAAAATTTTTAAAGAAACTTGGATTAGACGACAAAAAAAGTTCAAAAGTTTATACATCTGGACAGGGTTCATTGAGCTATCTAAATAATGAAAAAAAAGAAGATAAATTTTTTCATATAGGCCCAAACCGAGACTTTGGTTTATTCAATTATTTTAAGCCGCTCAAACAAGAAAAAATTGAAGACTCAGATTATTTACTTTGTACAGGATTATTTGATGAAAATCAGGAACTTGAATTTTATAAAAATCTTTTATCTTCATATAAAGACAAAGATATGATTTGTACAAATCCAGATTTAATTGTTGATAAGGGTAAAATCAGAGAATATTGTGCGGGATCTGTTGCAAAAATATATGAAGAATTAGGCGGGAAAGTAAAATATTTTGGCAAACCATATCCAATGGTTTATCAAAAGTCTTCTGACCCAGAAAATAAAAAAGTTTTATGCATAGGCGACAATTTAAATACAGATATTAAAGGTTCCAATATTCAAAACTTTGATTCATTATTTATTCTTAATGGTATCCACAAAAATGAAAATCAAAATGAACTAAATAAACTTTTTGAAAAATACGGAGTTAATGTAAATTATATACAAGAAAAATTAAAATGGTAAAAATGAATATATTTAAAAATTTTAAAATTCCTCGTAAATATTTTAATTCAATTATTCTTATCGGAAATTTTGACGGACTACATTTAGGTCATCAAAAATTGTTTAGAAAAGCAAGAGAATTTAAAAAAAAATATAAAAATAAAATTGGAGTCATAACTTTTAATCCCATGCCTAAAATGTTTTTTAATAAAAAACTCAAAAATTTTAAACTTATGAATATGTCTCAAAAGATTGAACGTTTTAAAAATCAAAATGTTGATTTTTTAATAGATCAAAAATTTTCAAAAAATTTTTCTCGTATAAAAGCAGATTTATTTATTAAAAATTACCTGAATAAAAGAATAAAAACAAAATTCTTATTTGTTAGTAATAACTTCAAATTTGGCAATAAGAGGGAGGGAGATATAAATTTACTCAAATTTTACGAAAAAAATTATAATTATAAATTGATTATTCCATTTCCACTAAAAAAAAATAAAAAAACTATTTCTTCAACTTTAATAAGAAAACTTTTATCAAATGGAAAACTGGATATTGCTAACAGGTTTTTAGGTAAAAATTGGGAAATAGAAGGTGAGGTTCAAAAAGGTAGAAAAGTTGGAAGCAAAATTGGATTTGCAACATGCAATATTGATATTTCAGATTATATAATTGCAAAACCAGGAGTATATTCTGTAAAAGTAAAACTCGATAAAAGAACTAAAAAAATAAATGGAATTGCAAATTTAGGTTATAGACCAACATTTAATCAAAAAAAAATATTACTAGAAGTAAATTTATTTAATTTTAAAAGAAATATATATAATCATAAAATAAGAGTTGAATTTATTAAGTTTATAAGAAGCGAAAAAAAGTTTAAAAACATTAAACTGCTGACAAATCAAATTAAAAAAGATATCAAAGTTGCGAAAAAAAGTTTGAGTTAAACTATATGAGTAAAGAAAATCTGAACTTGCCAAAAACCGCTTTCTCTATGAAGGCAAATCTGCCAACTAAAGAACCTGAGATAGTTGAACATTGGAATAAAATTGATTTATATAACCTACTAAGAAAAGAGAATAAAGGGAAAGAGAAATTTGTTCTTCATGATGGACCTCCATATGCCAATGGAAATATTCACATGGGAACTGCATTTAATAAAATTTTAAAAGATATTATAACTAAATTTCATCAAATGGATGGAAAAGATTCAGTGTACGTTCCTGGTTGGGACTGTCATGGTTTACCAATTGAATGGAAAATAGAAGAACAATATAAAAAAAATAAGAAAAATAAAAATGATGTACCAATAGTTGAATTCAGAAAAGAATGCAGAGAGTTTGCTAACAAATGGATAAAAGTTCATAAAGAACAATTTAAAAGACTTGGTGTGGTTGGTGATTGGGAAAATTATTATTCTACAATGAGTTATGATGCCGAGGCGCAAATAGTTAGAGAATTAGGAAAATTTTTAAAAGAGGGAAGTTTATACAGGGGTTACAAACCAGTATTGTGGTCAACTGTTGAAAAAACTGCACTAGCTGATGCTGAAGTTGAATATTTAGACCATGTTTCAGATACAATCTATGTATCATTTCCAATTAAGAAATCTAATTTAAAAGAATTAAAAGATTCAGAAATTATTATATGGACAACGACTCCATGGACAATTCCTGCAAATAAAGCTTTAGCTTATAACAAAAGTTTAAAATATGTAGTGGTTCAAATTAACGATCAAAATGAATTTAATAAAAGAAAAATAATTGTAGCAAAAGAACTTTTAGAAAACGTTGTAAAAGAATGTGAAATTAAAGATTTCAGCATCATCAGTGAAATTGAAGGAAAAGATTTTTTAGGAACGATTTGTTCTCATCCATTTTTAAAAATAGGCTATGATTATGATATACCAATGTTAGAAGCTAGGTTTGTAACGACTGAGCAAGGCACAGGAATCGTTCATTGCGCTCCTAGTCATGGACCAGACGATTTCAACTTATGTTTAAATAATAACATTAAAGCTGTAGAAACAGTTGATGATGATGGAAAATATACAAAACATGTTTTAAATTTTGAAGGTATTCATATTTTTAAGGCTGATCCAATTGTAATTGAAAAACTAAAAGATCAAAAAAATTTATTGGCAAATGGAAAATTAAATCACTCTTACCCACATTCTTGGAGATCGAAAGCACCCTTAGTACATAGAGCGACCCCGCAATGGTTTATTTCCATGGAAAGCCATAAATTAAGGGAAAAAGCATTAAAAGCAATTGATGAAACAAATTTTTATCCATCAAAAGGAAAAGAAAGATTGAAATCGATGATAGAAACAAGGCCAGATTGGTGTGTATCTAGACAAAGAGTTTGGGGCGTTCCTCTACCTATATTTATATCAAAAAAAGATGGAAAAGTTTTGGTTGATGATGATGTATTTGACAATATCGCAAACATTTATGAAAAAGAGGGATCTGATTGTTGGTTTTCAGATAATCCTCAAAGATTTTTGGGAAAAAAATATAAAGCAGAAAATTTTGAAAAACTTACAGATATAGTAGAAGTTTGGTTTGATAGCGGCTCAACCCATTCATTTGTTTTAGAAAAAAGAGATGACTTAAAATGGCCTGCATCTATGTATTTAGAGGGTTCAGATCAGCATAGAGGCTGGTTTCATTCGTCATTATTAGAGTCATGCGGAACTAGGGGAAGAGCTCCTTTTGAAAGTATTTTATCCCATGGATTTGTAATGGACGGAAAAGGATTAAAAATGTCAAAATCTTTAGGGAATCAAATTTTACCTGAAGATATATTAAAAAAATATGGCGCAGATATCCTGAGAGTTTGGGTTGCGGCATCTGATTACGCAGAAGATTTAAGAATAGATTATTCAATTTTAGAACAGCATGCAGAAGCTTATAGAAAAATAAGAAACACATTTAGATATTTAATGGGTAATTTAAACGATAATTTTTCTGAGCAGGATTATGAAAAAATTAAAATTAACAACCTTCCAGAGTTGGAACAATACATGCTACATAAGTTATATGTTTTAAATGAAAACTTTAATAAAAATTTTAAATTATATAATTTTCATGCTCTTTACAAAGATCTACTCAATTTTTGTACAGTAGACCTGTCTTCATTCTATTTTGATATAAGAAAAGACACTTTATATTGTGAGAAAAAAAATTCAGATAAAAGAATGAATTCTATTTTGACTTTAAACGTTATTCTTGATGGATTATTAAGATCTTTTGCTCCTATATTATCATTTACAACTGAAGAAATTTTCAAACTTATAAATAAAGATAATTCAAATAGTATACATTTAAAAAAATTTCCTAAATATCCATCATCATGGAAAAATGAGAAATTAAATAGCAACTGGTCTAAAATAATGAATATTAGGGAAAACGTGAATATTAGTATTGAGACAAAAAGAGCTGAAAAATTGATTGGATCAAGCTTGGAAACAACAGTTGAAATTAGATTGAATAAAGATTTGTATGATTTAGTAAAAAATTATGATTTTTCTGAAATTTGTATTACCTCAGGTGCTAATGTGATCTTAGATGAAAAAATTAAGGAAAATATAGAGGTTGAAACCTTAAAGGCCGAAGGAAATAAGTGCTCAGTATGTTGGAAAATTTCTAAAGATAAATGTGAGAGGCATGGAAATATTCAATAATAAATGAATCAAACTTTAAACAGAAAATTCATCTTTCATTTATTAATAATACTTGCAATTTTTACATTAGATAGAGTTTCAAAAATTTATGTTATCAATATTGCTGAAACAACTAGTACTGTAGATATATTCATTAATGATTTTTTAAATATAATTTTAGTTTGGAATTCTGGAATTGGTTTTGGACTATTTCAATTTGATGAAAGATTTGCCTATAACGTAATAACCATTTTAATTTTGATAATCAATATTGTAATCATTTACTTATTATTAAACTCAGAAAAATTTCATAAAATATTATTTGCAATGATTCTTGGAGGATCTTTTGGTAATTTATATGATAGGGTTTATTATTCTGCAGTACCTGATTTTATTGACTTAAATTATAACGGTTATCACTGGTTTGTTTTTAACGTTGCTGATATATTTATTTCAATAGGAATATTTGCTTTAATATTCCACGAAGTATTTAGAAAACAAAATGAAAAATAAACTTTTAATATTCATATTATTTCTTTTTTTAGTTTCTTCGTGTTCAGGATTTGGAACCAAAAGATCAGATAAATCTGATGAATTTTTAATTGAAAAGAAAAATCCATTAGTTATGCCTCCGGATATAGATGATTTGCCAAAACCTAAAGAAGGAGCGGAAGTTGAGATAAACGACAACAATTTTAAAGAAAGTTTAAAATCAAATAATTTAGAAACTCAAAATTCCAACCAAGATGAATCTAGTACGCTTCAAGAGTCTATAATTAAAAAAATAGAACAATAATGGATGCAAATTTAATAATTAAAAACTTTAATAGTAAATTAAAATTAAAAGATCAAAAAAAATTATCAGATTATTTAAAGAAAATTAATAATTTAGAATGGCCAAAGTTTTTTAAAAGTTATAAAAAAAATTATAATTATAGTTATGATAAAAAATTTATTCAAAAATACAAACATATTAATAATATTAATATTATTGGTATGGGTGGATCCTCTTTAGGTTGTAAGGCAATCTATAATTTCCTAATTAATAAAATAAAAAAAAAATTAACTTTTTCAGAAAATCTTATTTTAAAAAAAAAAAATAAAAAAAAAAGTTTAAATATAATAATATCTAAATCGGGCAATACTCTAGAAACAATTGTAAATTTTAATTCTCAATTTAACAAAAAAGATAAAAATATTTTTATCACCGAGAAATCAAACAACTATTTAGAAAAATTAGCAAACAAACTAAAATCAGATGTAGTAGAGCATAAAAATTTTATTGGTGGTAGATTTTCAGTTTTGTCTGAAGTTGGAATGTTGCCTGCAGAACTTATGGGTTTGAAAGAGAGTCAATTTAAGCAATTTAACAATTTAATAACTAAAAAGAAATTTTTAAAAAATTTAGTAAATAATGTCTTGAGCACTTACCAATTTGTAAAAACAAAAAAATTTAACTCAGTTATTTTAAATTACGATCCAAATTCTGAAGATTTTTTTAAATGGTACCAACAACTTGTTTCAGAAAGTTTAGGAAAAAATTCTAAAGGAATTTTTCCAATTATCTCTACTATGCCAAAAGATAATCATAGTATACTTCAATTGTATTTAAGTGGTTTTAAGTCAAATTTTTATACTTTTTTTATAGTTGAAGAAAAAAATAGTTCAAAATTAAATCCAAATTTATTAACTGACAATTTAAATTTTTTAAAACAAAAAAATATTTTCCAAATTTTGAACTCTCAGCGTATTGCTACTGAAAATATATTTAGATTAAAAAAAATACCCTTCAGGTCTTTTTATATAAAAAAAAGAAGTGAAAAAACTTTAGGTAAATTATTTTGTTTTTTTACTTTAGAGGTAATTTTACTATCACATTTATTAAAAGTTAATCCTTTAGATCAACCAGAAGTAGAACTAATAAAAAAGGAGACTTTTAAAATTCTTAAAAAATAATAAAACCAAAAATTACTTTTGAAGATCCATAAATTTCTTTTCTGATAGTTTTAAATTTTTTATCGAAATTATCTTCTGTTTTTTTGTGCCGGTGCATAATTATCAAAGTTTCTGAATTCAAGATTTTAGCATTAGCTAAATTATCTAAAATAAGTTTTATATTATTATCTTTAAACGGGGGATCCAAAAAAACAATATCAAATTTGTAATTTAATTTTTTGAAATTATTTTGATTATAAATATTTTTTTTATTTATCTCGGTTTGTTTGTTAAATGATAGAATATTAATATTTTTGATTAGAAGTTCTATCGCGGGTATATAATCTTCAAAAAATATGACTTTTTTTGCACCTCTTGAAATCGCCTCCAAACCAAAAGAGCCAACTCCTGAAAAGAGATCTAAAATAATCGATTGATCAAATTTCGAACTTAATAAATTTGAATGACTGATTATATTAAAAATTGACTCTCTTACCATATCCCTGAGAGGTCTTGTTTTTTTATTAGGCGGTGTAAAAATCTTTTTTCCTTTGGCTATACCTGAAATTATTCTCATCAATTATCTATAACTTTATATCCTATATCTCTTCTATAGTGTCCATTTTGCCAGTTTAGAATTTTTACTAAGCTTAAAGCGTTTTTCCTTGCTAGCTTGAAATTTTCATTTATTGAAACAAAATTTAAAACTCTACCTCCATTTGAGAAAAATTTTTTTCTTTCAAACTTTGTTCCAGCATGAAAAATATATTGATTTTCCATATTTGACACATTTTCTAAGTTATTTATTAAAATATTTTTTTCAAATTTATCAGGATAACCTTTAGACGTTAGAACTATACAAATACTTTTTTCATTTTTCCAATTCAATTTTATTTGTTTCAAATTTTCATCTATGCAATTTTTTAAAATCTCAACAAAATCATTTTTTAACAATGGTAAGATCGTTTGACATTCTGGATCTCCCATTCTTACATTGTATTCGATTAAGTAGGGCTCATTATCTTTAATCATCAAACCCGCATATAAGAAACCAATGTAAATTCCGTTCTCTTTTTTTAAATATTTTAAAGTTGGTGAAATTATTTTATTTATTATTTTTTTTTCAAGCTCATCAGTAATAAGTCTTGAAGGAGAATAAGCACCCATGCCTCCAGTATTTTTTCCTTTATCACCTTCAAAAACTCTTTTATGATCTTGTGCTGTATTAAAAATTTGAAATGTGTTATTATCATACAATATAAAAAAACTCATTTCTTCTCCGCTCAAGAAATCTTCAATTAATATTTCTTCAGCTTTTCCAAACTTACCACCAAAAATTTCTGCCACAGCTTTTTGTGCATCAAAAAAGTTCTCACATATATAAACTCCTTTACCTGCCGCTAAGCCATCAGCTTTTACAACTAAAGGGTAGTTTTTATCTTTTAGATACTTTAATGATGAACTAATATCATTGAAAATTTGAAAATCTGCTGTAGGAATTTTTTCAATTTCACAAATTTTTTTAGTAAAAATTTTTGACCCCTCCAACCTGGAACAAAATTTATCTGGGCCAAAAACTTTTAATCCATTTTTTCTAAGAAAATCTACAATTCCATTTACAAGAGGTTCTTCAGGACCAATAATTGTTAAATCAACATTTTCATAATTTAAGAACGATTTAATCTCTTCAAAATTGTTTAAATTAATATTTACATTTTGAGCAATTTTTTGCGTACCTCCATTACCCGGAATACAGAAAATTTTTTCAACATTTTTAGACTCATAAACTTTATGACAAATTGCATGTTCCCTTCCTCCGCTACCAATTATCGCAATTCTCATGTATACTTATTTATATAATGGTAGATAAAATTGCTATACTAAAATATTTGAACAATTCATTTGAAATAATTGAAAATGGTACACACGTAATATGTGCAATATCAGGAAAAAAAATTCCCTTAGAAAATTTAAATTATTGGAATGTTGAGCTTCAAGAACCATACTTTTCTTATTTGGAGGCAAATATAAAAAGAGAAAAAACTAATTAGTTTTATTTCCATCTATTATGAGTCATAATCCACTGAGACGGATTTTTTAGAATCATTTTTTCTAGTATTTTATTGAGTTCTAAAGTTATTTCATCAACATTGAGATTGTTATTAAATTTGATTGGTTCATTTATTGTTAAATTAAATTTAATTTCTTCATATCTTTCAATGTAAACAGGCACTATTTCACAATCGAATTTTTTAACTATTTGTGCTGGAATAGTTGTTGTGAAAGCAGGCTTACCAAAAAAATTTGACTTGATCCCTTCGGTAACTCTTTGATCAATCATTAAAGCAACTGAAAAATTGTTCTTTAAAAATTGTAAAAGCTGTCGTGTACCACTTTTCCCCTTTTTAATCTGGTTTTTACATATGTACTTAAATCTAATATTTTCCATTATTTTATTTAGAAAAATATTATTCAAAGGTCTATAAATTGCAGAAAGTTTAATGCCAGCAACATCAATAAACATCGCCATTAACTCGAAGTTATTAAAATGACCTGATACAAAAACAACTTTTTTATTTTTTAATTTTATTTCCTCAAGGTGATTGTAACCTTTAATATTTACAAATTTTTTTAAAGAACCATCTCTAAATTTATTTAAGTAAACATAATCAGACAATATACGTCCATAGTTAGAGAAAACACTATTAACAATTTTGTCTTTGTCATCTATTTTTAAATTTGAGTATTCTTCAATATTGGAAAGATTTTTAAGAATAATTTTATCAGACCTTACAAGTCTTCCAAAATATCTACCAAATCTAGATCCTAAGTTTGATGCATTTTTATAACCAATTATTTTAAATAATAGAAAAAAAAATATAATAATTATAAACTGAATTAAATATTTAATATTTTTCATAAATGGTTTAGTGCAAACTTAACAAAAGATTTTTCATTGACAATTTCTATTTCAATCTTTGCAACATTAATATTTTTTTTTAGCTTATTGGGTATTCTCATATAATCTTTTTCTGTCGTTATTATTCCTAAATTTTTTCTTTTCGATATATTTTTAATATTTAAAATTTCATTTTTAGAATATTGGTGATGATCAGAAAATCTTAAAGATTCATTAAATTTAATTTTATTTTTTGATAATAAATTTTCAAATTCTTTGGGATTTCCAATTCCTGAAAATATTATATTACTTTTATTTCTATTTAATTTTTTTTTATTTTTTAAAATATATCTGCCTCTAAAAATATTTATTTTTTTATTTATTTTTTTTATTTCTTTTTCTAACAAAATATTTTTTTCTCCATTTAAAAAAACTGTATCATATTTTTTTAATCTCGATATATTTTCTCTCAAAGGTCCAGCGGGAATTACAAGTTTATTCCCAAATCCTACACTAGAATTAAAACAAGCGATTGAAATATCATATTTTAAATTTGGATCTTGCAAACCGTCATCAAATATTGCTAATTCATATTTTTTTTCAGCAATTTTTATTGCAGACTCTCTTTTTTTTTCTGAAATCAATTTTCCATACTTCTTTAGCAATTTTATTTCATCATTTTGATTTAAATAAAATTTTTTAATTATTACAGTCTTGAACTTCTTGGATAGAATTTGATTTATTTTTAAAGATAAAGG
>CAYXLK010000021.1:0-11033 GCA_964465855.1 uncultured Candidatus Pelagibacter sp.
GGTTGCTTACTCTATAAGAGATTAGTTTCACCGAATAATTAATGAATTAAAGGCCCCTCTTTTGGGGCCTTTTTTTTATTATTTATGTGTAGTCTACATAACCACTATTTGGGTCAAATTGAAATTCTATGTGGCCTCTTGGTATATTTATAGAATTTTCAATTATACCTGTCAGCTCAAGTTCAGTCGTTTCTCTAATATCTATTAAATTACAATTATTTTCCTCAAAAAGTTTGTGAGCGTCATCAGTTGATATAGTTTTTATCTCATGCATTGCTTCAGAAACTAGTGTTTGCGCTGTTTTTATAGACATAGTAAATATATAATAGTTTATGCAAACGAATATATTAAAAAAAATTTTTGTAAAGTTAATAAAAGTATTTGGATTTGAAATAATTGATCAAAATCAATTTAAGTCACCTACTTTAAATAAAGAATTAAATGAACAACTTACAAATTTAAATAAATCCATTGTTTTGCCTCTTGGAGAGGTAAAGCTAACAAGAAAAATTGATAATCTGCTTGTAGTCTTTAGAACAAATTCAAATATTGAAATTTGGGATCAAAATAAAAAAAGAATTTTTGAAACAGATAAAATAGAATATGTAAAAAGATCTTTGAATTCTTTAATTAAATCAATAAAAAATTTAAATGAAAATTACCCATCAATTAAAATTGATTTAGTGATTGTAGATGATAAATCAAAAGATGAAAATCTTGATAAAATAAAAAATATTTTAAACAAATTCGGTCAAAATCACGAAATAATTAATCATAATAATTCTGAACATAAAAATATAATAAAAGAACAAAAAACGAATGATACTTTCTCAAATTTATCAAGTTTACTTAAATGTTTCGAAATAGGAAAAAATAAAGGAAAAGATTTGATTTATTTTGTTGAAGATGATTATTTACATTTTAGATATTCATTAGAGGAAATGGTTGGAACATACGAAAGAATAGCTTCACAGTTAGAAAAAGATCTAATAATTTGTCCTGCTGATTACCCCCTTTTGTACATGGACAATGTCAAAACAAATCTTTTAATTGGTAGCAAACGACACTGGAGAACTATAGACAAATCTTTATGTACTTTAATGACCTCAAAAGAAATTTTAGATAAATATTGGGACAATTTTTATCAAAATTGCCTTGATAGACATGACCCTTTTGAAAAATATTTAAATCAAATTTATGAAAAAGAAGTTTGTATTTCTCCTGTTAAATCTTTATCTATCCACATGACAAACGTAAATTCTAGTTACGGTTTGTCTCCATTTATAAATTACAAATCTCTCTGGAAGGAAAACGAATAAATTCCAAATTTAATTTGGAAAAAAGTACCAAATTTTAAGCTTAATTCTATTTGAGGTAAAGTTGATGAATTAGGTAAAGTTAAATCAAAATAGAAGTCTATATTCTTAGTCATATAGACTTATTTTTTTTGCATAAAACATTCTAATTATCCAATAGATAAAAACTCCTAACGGTCCAATAAAGTAAGTTATTAATAATGGAAAAAAAATTAAATATTTTGATATTAGCAGTCTAGATGCATCTCTAGACATCCATGATCCACAGAAAAGATTTATAGCTAAAAAATGTATCCAAAAAATTATTAAAAATTCTTGATTTGAAAATAAATCACTTAAATTTTTTATTCCAAGGTATAAACTAAAAATGCCATCAAAATCATAAGATCCTAGATAAGATTTATAAATAACAAAGATGTAGGCTCCACTTAATACGAAAATTGGAAATATTGAACTAACAAAAATACTCCCTAATTTTGAATTTGGAAAAAAAATAAGCATTAACCAAAATGGAATAACTCCGATATTCAACCACAGATAAACCATTTCAATTGTAAAGTAAGTTGATATTTGATCGACCATATTAGTTATATTATATAACTATAATTAATGATTCCTATAAAAAATAGAAAGAAAAACCTTGAAGCAACCGTTGAGGAAATGAGAAATTTTGCTTTTGTTTACATTGAAAAATATACTCCTTCAAAACAACAAATTAGAACTTATTTATTAAAAAAATATTTAAAAACAAGCATACCTAACGTAAGTAAAAAAAATATAACTGACTTGATTGATGTTGTATTAGAAGATTTGGAAAAAACTAAGTTTATTAATGAAAAATTTTACTCTAATTCAAAAGCCAAAAGCTTAATTAAAAGAGGCAGCTCAATAAATAAAATCAGAAATTACCTACTGTCAAAAGGAGTTAAGGATAAATATATCAATGAAACACTTAGCGATATTAGAGAAAACAATGATGATCAAGATTTTTTCTCAGCAATTAAAATTTGTAAAAAAAAAAGAATTGGACCAGCAAGAGATGAAAATAACAGACCACTATTTATGAAAAAAGATTTAGGTATTCTAGCTAGATCTGGATTTGATTTTGGAACATCAAAAAGAGTTATTGATATTGAAAAAGATGAATATTTAAAAATAATAAATTTACTTTAGTTTTTTTTTTTATTTTTTTTTTTAGGATAATATTCTAACTTTCTTTTGATATAGTTTTTTACAAAAACAAATACCAATAGACCAAAAATTGAAACAGATACTATTATAATTAGAATTATTCTTAACCTTTCATCCATTATAGATCAGCAGTAGATTTTAAAATTATACTAGGGTTTTTAAATCCACTTTTACCATATAAAATTTCCTTTTCATTAAAATCTGTAACAACACCACCTGAATTTTTTAGTATTGCATGTCCAGCTGCTATATCCCATTCATTAGCCCTAGGTTCAGCTGCATAGACATGAAATTCGCCGGCAGCAATTACGCAAAACTTTAAAGAGCTTTTCATTTTTATATATTCTTTTACTCTAAGTTTTTTGTGAATTTCTATTATTTCAGGTTTTAAATTATTTGAGTAACTAACAGCTTTTATATTATTCTTATCTATATTTTTATTATTAAGAACTTCTTCTTTATTGTCTTTTAGCTCATAGCTAATGTTATTGCCATATGAATAAAACATTCTATTTTTTGCAGGCGCATATATAATGCCTGCAACAGCAACTTTATTAATTATCAATCCAGCGTTAAGGGTAAATTCATCTCTATTATGAATATAGTCATATGTTCCATCAATTGGATCAACTAACCAGAATGTATTTAAATCTAAATTTTTATTTTCCGATGTTTCTTCAGAAACTATTGGAATACTAGGAGAAATTTTTTTTAAATTATTTAATATAATATTATTAACCTCTATATCAGCATTGGTTACTGGTGTTTTGTCTTTTTTAATATGTTTTGTTAATCCTTTGTTTCTTAATTCAATAGAAAGATTTCCAGCTTCAATAAAAACTTGAGTTAAACTTTTTATTATTTCTTCAATCTTTTTTATTTCCATATTTATTAAATTTTTCTAAAGAAATTATATTCCCATTAATTACTTTTTTTCCTGTATTTTCAAAATTAACTGTAATTTTTTCTTTTATAATCGATTGTATTTGTCCAATACCCCACTCTTTGTTATTTGGATTAACTACTTTGTCTCCAGGCTCAAAGTCAAATATCATAGTGTTTCACTTATAAAGTAAAAGAGTGTAAATACAAACTTTATGAAAACAAAAATTAACTCTATTGGCATTGAAAAAGACCCAAAAGATACGACAGTAGTTGTTGCAATGTCTGGTGGAGTAGACTCATCAACTGTTGCCGGCATGATGAAACAAGAAGGATTTAAAGTAATAGGTGTAACTTTAAAACTTTACGATGATACCCAGCAAATCGCAAAATCTAAACAATGCTGTGCTGGTCAAGATATATTAGATGCAAAAAGAGTTGCTGATAAATTAGATATTGAGCATAAAATTTTATATTACCAATCAAAGTTTAAACAAGGTGTTGTTGACAATTTTGTTGATAGCTATTTAGCGGGTGAAACTCCCATTCCATGCCTACAATGTAATCAAACAGTAAAATTTAAAGATCTTTTTAATGAAAGTAAAAAACTAAATGCTGATGCGCTAATCACCGGGCATTACGTGAAAAGTATTATTCAAAATAATGAAACAAATATGTATAGAGCAATTGATAAAAATAGGGATCAAAGTTATTTTTTGTTTAACACAACACGCGAACAACTAAATTATTTAAGGTTTCCACTAGGAGGAATGATGAAGGATAAGACTAGAGAAATAGCAAAAAAATTAAATTTAAATGTAGCTGATAAGCCCGATAGCCAGGATATTTGTTTTGTACCTAATAGCGACTATGTATCTGTAATTAAAAGATTTAGGCCTGATGCTTTTAAAAAAGGGAATATAAAAAACTTAGATGGAAAAGTAGTTGGTGTTCATGATGGCATTGTAAATTTTACAATAGGTCAAAGAAGAGGAATCAAAATTGCAGAGAAAGATCCTCTTTATGTTATTGAAATCGATTCAGAAAAAAATGAAATTATTGTTGGACCAAGAGAAAAATTGATTAAAAGAAAATTAAAATTACGTGATTTAAATTTATTAACCAACAAACATTACTTTGAAGATAATATTTTTGTCAAAATAAGATCCACGGGAAAATTAATTAAATCAAAAGTAAATATTTTAGAAGAAAAAGCTGTGGTAGAATTATTAGAAGATGAATATGGTATTTCACCTGGACAAGCATGTGTTTTTTATAATAAAGATTCAAATGGTGATAAGCTTCTTGGTGGAGGATGGATTACTACTTAGTTTTTTTCCACATAAGGAAAGTTAATAAATAAAAAGAAATTACTCCAACAAAATAATTCCATTCTAGAGCGTGTTTTAGAAATTTATAACCTGGAGCGCTAATAATTGGTATTGAAATTATAGCAACTATAATCAACGCAGATACCAAAATTCTTTTTGCAACTAAAAAATTAATGTTTATATAACTTAAAATCTTATTTTTAATCTTATAAAGAGTTAATACCAAATATGCTTGAGCAATAATTTCAAATAAAATAAATGACACCATTATAATACGCCTAAATAACTTGTACAAATCATGGTCAAATTTGATCCCTAAAAAAATAGTATGAACTGTCAATAAAATAGCTGACCCTACCCCGAAAAAAACAATTTTTTTTATATTTTTATTACCGTTATCAAAAGATTTAATAATTTCTTTATTATAAAGCCAATATTTTATTAATAAGAATGAAGTCAATAACATTGCTGGTTTAAAAATAAAGTATGTTGGAAATACTCTTGCTACTCTGCTGATAGAAGCTTTTCCATCAATATAAGGTATGGTATTATACAATATATCAGCCTCACTTCTAAATAGATCATGGAAATTTGTAACTAAAACTAAACATATATTTATAGCTGCAAAAGGCACTAGAAAGATCCATAAGGTGAAGGATCTGACTTTAATTATATTTTCCATTTATAGGATTATTTTTTCTTGTTTTTCTTTCTAGCTCTTCTTTTTTTTGAGCCCATTTTTCTACGGCCTCTATGTTTTTTTGGGTAACCCATATTGTTCAATCCTTTTCTTTAATTTTATTGACTTATCGAATGGATATAGCATTGTCGATTAAATATCAATATTATACGGTCAACTAAATATCAATATTATATGAAAAAAAATCTTCGTACTTTTATAAAACATGCTGCAAAAGATTTTCATAATCAATCTGTTAATCCACCGGTAGTAAGAGCATCAACAATAATATTTAAGAATCTTCAAGAAATAGAAAAGACACAAAAAAGATATTTAAAAGATCCTAGAAGTGGAAATTTTAATTATGGTAGACAAGGAACATCAACTACTTATGCTCTTCAACAGGTTTTACAAGAAATTGAAGAATGTTATAAAGTTTATTTAACTCCAACTGGATTTGGAGCAGTTTTTTTAAGTGTATTAAGCGTTGTTAAGCCAGGTGATGAAATTCTTGTCACAGACTCTGTATATACTCCAACAAGATTATTAACTCAAGATTATTTAAAAAAATTTAATATAAAAAGTATATTTTATGATCCAAAAAACTTTAATAATTTAAAAAATAAAATAACAAATAAAACAAAATTAATTTTTGTTGAAAATCCTGGAAGTAATACTTTTGAGTTTCAAGATTTAAGAAAAGTAATTTCTTTAGCAAAAAAACATAAAATATATACAGCAATAGATAACACATGGGGAACTCCATATTTAATAAAACCAATTAAGTTAGGGTTCGATATGTCTATAGTCTCAGCAACAAAATACTATTCTGGCCACTCTGATGTTATGGGTGGATCGCTAGCTGTTAATAAAAAAGTTTTTAAACTCGTTGAAGCTACAAGCAAGGTAGCAGGTTTAAGATTAAGTCCAGATGATGCTTATCTTATCTTAAGAGGTATTAGAACTTTAGATGTTAGAATGGATAAACATCATGTAAATGCACTAAAAGTTGCAATATTTTTGTCTAAACAGCGAAAAGTTTTGAGTGTTTATTATCCATATAAAAAAAATTCTCAAAATTATAAATTATGGAAAAAATACTATTCTGGCGCATCAGGTCTTATGGGACTTAAAATTAAGTCAAAAAATAAAAATTCAGTCAAAAATTTTGTAAATGCTCTAAAATTATTTGGTTATGGTTATAGTTGGGGAGGTTTTGAAAGTTTAGCATTATATCAAAGTCAAAACCAATTAGGTAAAAGAAATTATATTAATTTAAAAAATGATGAACATATAATTAGACTCCACATTGGCCTTGAAGATTCTTCTGATATCATTAATGATTTAAAGCAAGCTCTTAAAAAAGTTAAATGAGTGCAGAAAATTTTTCAATTAGCAAAAAAGCACTTATTACATTAATTGCGGCGTCAGTAGTTGTTATTATTTCTCTAGGTATTAGACAAACTTTCGGATTATTTTTTTTTGATTTTAATACTGATTTAAATATTTCAATTTCACATTTCGGATTTGTAATGGGGCTACAACTTTTGTTATGGGGTGTCTTCAGTCCATTATTTGGCATTATTACAGATAAATACAGCGGAGCTGTTGCTATTTTTTTGGGTTTTTTATTTTATTTAGCGGGTATTTTACTTTTTTATTCAGGATTAAATACCGGTCCTTATTTTACATTAACCATAGGAGTATTGATAGGAGTTGGCCTTGGATCAACAGCAATTGGAATACCAGTTTCTGTTGTTGCTAAACATTTTCCAGCATCTAATAGAACGATTGCTACAGGCATAGTAACTTGTGCGGGCTCATTTGGATATTTTGTATCTCCATTATTGGTTAGATATTCTCTAATAGAAACTGGCTGGGAAAACACTTTATTATATTTTTGTTTGCTTCTAGGATTTGGTCTACTAGTTGCATTTTTTGTAAGTACTCCCAAAATTCCAGTTGGAGTTGATCAAAAAAATAATCAAACCGCAAGGGAAGCTTTAAAAGAAGCATTTGCTAATAAAAGTTTTATTTACCTTACACTTGGTTTTTTTGTTTGTGGTTGGCACATTGCACTAGTTGCTACTCATATACCAACTTATATGATGGATAAGGGTCTACCTGAATGGACCGCTGCGATGATTTTAGCATTAATTGGTATATTTAATATGGCAGGCACCATAACTAGCGGTTATTTATCAACCAAGTATAGTAAAAAGAAAATATTAAGTGCAATTTATTTATTGAGAGGCGTTTCAATAATATATTTTATATTTTTACCTCCAAGTGTATTCAACTCTATAGTGTTTGGCATAACATTTGGATTTTTATGGCTATCTACAGTTCCTCCAACAAATGGCATTGTAGGACATATATTCGGAACAAAGTATGTTGGTCTTTTATATGGAATAGTATTCGTCAGTCATCAAATTGGTTCTTTTTTGGGCGCTTATCTTGGAGGAATTTTTTATGAAATTAACGGTAATTTTGATTATGCGTGGTACGTTTCTATCGCATTATCAATATTTGCAGGTGTGATACATTTACCTATTATAGAGAAAGCAATTGAGAGAGCGCAACCAGCATAAATTAAAATTTAATTCCTATTTAGAAAAACTTTATCAATCAGATAAAGCATTAATTACATATAAGGTTAAAGATGGTTATAATATTTACACAGATTTTTCAAAAAAAATTATTCTGAACAACAAAAATATTAAAAGTTTTTTTAAATCTATTGAGAAAAAAGAATATAAAAAAGAAACTGATTTATATTTAGGTTTTTTTGGATATGAAATTTTGTGTAATTTGATTGGTATAAACATAAAAAACAAAAAAAGATTAAATTTTTACAAAGGTATTTTTTATAAACCGGAAACAATAATTAAAATTAGAAAAGACATAAAAATTATTTCAAATATTAAAAATCATAAATTTAATAATCAATTCAATAAAACGAAAATTTTAAGTCCATTTAAAATCAATATTTCATATCAAAAATATAAAAAGATATTTGATTTATTTTCAAAGAAAATTCGACAAGGTGAAACATATCAGATTAAAATTTGTACAAAATATAAAAATAAATCTTTAATTAACCCAATTAACTTTTTTTGGAAGTTGATGAAAGTTAATTCTTCTCCAGAGTCTTTTATGATTAAAGATAAAGATTATTCAATAGTAAGTTGTTCTCCAGAAACCCTCATTGACAAAATAAAAGATACTTTAGTAACCAAACCAATAGCTGGAACTTTAAAAAAAAATTCTTCAAATAATAAATTATTTGCGCTTAAATATTTTAAAAATAATGAAAAAGAGACCAAAGAACATAATATGATAGTAGATATGGAAAGAAGCGATTTATCTAAAATATGTAGGTCTGGAAGTGTTAAAATACTTAAAAAGAAATATGTAGAGGAATACAAGCACCTTTTTCATTATGTTACTTCTATTGGTGGAAAGTTAAATGAAAAGACTAAATTAATCGATATTATTAAGGCAATGATGCCAGGCGGATCCGTCATAGGCTGTCCAAAAATTAGAACTTTAGAACTTTTAAACAATCAAGAAAAAGAGAGTAGAAATATTTTTACAGGTAGCTTTGGATATATAAAATATAATCAAGATATGAAATTTAATATAATTATTAGATCAATATTAAATTATAAAAATAAATCAGAGATTTCTGCAGCTTCTGGCGTTGTATTAGGTAGTTCACCAAAAAAAGAATTTAATGAAAACTATATTAAGGCAAAATCTTTATTGGAGTTATTTAAATGATTTACATTGTTGATCATCAGGACTCATTTACATGGAATGTAGTGCATCAATTTTCAAAATTTGATAAAGTAATTTGTTCAAATTATTTTGATATAAATAATAAGTTGCTTGAAAAAAGCGATGTAATTGTTTTTTCATCAGGACCAGGATCTCCAAAAGAATATCCTCTTTCTTCTAAAATATATAAAAAATACAAAGGCCAAAAAAAAATTATTGGAATATGTTTAGGATATCAAATGATTTTACACAATGAGGGTGGAAAAATAATCCAGCAAAAAAGAATTTATCACGGTTTTCAATCAAAAATAAAAGTAAATAGTCAAAGTAAAATTTTTAACAATAATAAACATTTTAAAGTAGGCAGATATCATTCTTTAAAATTGATGGAACCATTTAAATCAAATACAATAAAAATAACTATGAGATGCAGCAAAACAAAAATACCAATGGCTCTTGAAGACAATAAAAATAAAATTTATGGTTTTCAATTTCACCCAGAATCTTTTTTAACTGAAAATGGCGACATTCTTATCAAAAAAATCTTATCTGCTTAATAATATTAAAGAAGTTCCCTTTAAAGATCTGTGGGGCTCAAAAGGAGTTTTTACTACAATTAGAATGGTTGGCAAACCTTCTAGACTTTTATTATATCAACCCCATATTGATAACTTAATTATATCTTCAAAAAAATATGGAATTAGAAAAAATAATTTAAAGAATACTATAACAGATTTAATAAAAAAAAATTCTATTTTTAAAGGATCTGATAATTTATTTAGAATAGCTTTAAATAAAAAATTAATTTCTATATCTATTAGAAAAAGACCTATACCAAAAAAAAATTTTAATTTATTATTGTTTAAATACAAAAGATTAGATCCAAAATATAAAAATTTATATTATAAAAAAATCTTAAGCAAATTAAGCAAACTTGACCCAACTAGATTTGATATTGCGCTTTATAAAAATAAGAAATTATTAGAATCGGGAACATCAAATCTTTTATTTGTTAAAAATAATAAAATTTATTCACCAAAAATAGATATTTA
Source organism: uncultured Candidatus Pelagibacter sp. (assembly GCA_964465855.1). GTDB lineage: Bacteria > Pseudomonadota > Alphaproteobacteria > Pelagibacterales > Pelagibacteraceae > Pelagibacter. The sequence continues at coordinate 10,232 of CAYXLK010000021.1, forward strand.
CAAAGGCATAACCTTTAAATTTTTTTCAAAAAAAGTTAAAATAAATTATAAAGATATATTTGTAAAAAAACTTGTAAATTATGATGAAATTCTTCTTATAGGTTCTGGGAAAGGAGTGGTTTCTGTATCAAAAATTGAAAATACGAGCTGGAAAAGAAAAAGCTTAAAAACTTATAAAAAGCTATTTAAAATTTACAATAATGAAATTTTTTATAGTTGATCTATTTTGACATCTATACTAAATACTTTCATCTAAAGGGGATAAAATTCATGATGTTATTGCTTAATCCATTTTCGGCTCTAGCAGAAACTGTATCACCAGTTTATATGCAATCTTTTGTTATTTTGATGCTAATATTGATAATTGTTGGAACCCTTTTAGATATTGCTCATAAAAAAAATGTTAAATTTTTTTTTGAAAATGCAAAAAAAGCAAAATTATCTGCCACAAAAACTCTAAGTACAGGAGAAAAAATATCAGTAATTTCAAAAACTATTGTAAGCGATATTGCAACAACATCTGAATTGGGCACTGGAAAAAGAAGAGTAGCACATCTTTTTGGGATGTATGGAACAATTTTATTTTGGACTGGATCAGCAATAATGATTTTTTGTTATTCAAATCCATCATCAAGCACTCCATCTTTTTGGCCTATAATTTGGCATGTTGGTGCTATTATGACAGTTATAGGTGGAGGTTGGTTTTGGTTTTTTTTAAGAGTGGATGTTTATTCAGAAGCTCAACCTTGGTATAGAATTATTAAAGCAGATTTATTTGTACTTGCCCTTGTTGCATCTTCTT
>CAYXLK010000022.1:0-10649 GCA_964465855.1 uncultured Candidatus Pelagibacter sp.
TTTTATTAGTAGCCATTCAATTAATAATTGGCGGTCTTGTAGATCTAGAAATATTGAGAATAAATGAAAAATTTATAAAATATTTTTAATAAGAATATTTTTTTGTGGGCTAATTTTTATTATACGTTACAATTAATTATTGGTGGTTTGGGCAATTTGGAAATTATTCAAGTCAATGAAAACTTTAAAAATTCTTTTAGAAATTATATTGTTTTTAAGACTCACTTTTGGTATCAAAATCTTTAAGTTTTTCATCAATAGAAGATATTTTTGTACACAGGCTAGAACATATTAATTCAAAATCTTTTTTTAATTTTTCAACTTTATCAAAATTTGATCTTTCTATTTCTATATTCATTAACAAATACATAGCTTCTTCATTTTTTGGATCTAGTAAGAGAGTTGTATTAAGGTTTTTTTCTTCTTTTATAATATTTTCTTCTATTTTGAAAATCTTTGCTAAATATAAATATGAATCTGGTTTTTTAGGATTGAAAACAATATCTCTCTGAAACAAAAATTTAGATTCTTCATATTTTTCTTCATCAAATAGTTTTTTTGCTTCCTCAAAAAAATTTTCATTAGAATATGAGGGGTTGATTAATAATAAACCTAATAAAAAAGTTAAAGAAATTTTTTTTATCATATTAGCTAATTGTCTTATCAAAGTTGTTTATCATATTTTTATAAATTCAAATATATGATTCTTTTATAATTAAAAGTAATCTATCTTAATTTTTTACAGATTATGAAGCTTTCTTTTGATTCTTTTCTACTTGATGGTGGTTTAAATATGTTGATTTCTTTAAAGGTCAGTTTTGCCTCATCTACAATTTCATTAAATGTTGATCCCATAAAAATTTTTGAGATAAAAGATCCATTTGGTTTAAGTTCGCCTTTAGAAAATCTCAAAGCTTCTAAAGATAATTCTCCCGTAACAACTGAGTCTAAATTTTTATTTCCAGTAGTGTTTACAGCCATATCTGACATTACAAGATCTACTTTTTCTTTGAAATAATTTATTATTTTTTCCTTAGAACTGCTTTCGTTAAAATCACCCACAATTTGATATGAGTTACCAATTGGCTCCATCTCTTTCAAATCTATAGATAGAAGTTTGCAATTTCTAAATTTTTGAATTATATATTGAGACCAGCCTCCTGGTGCTGCACCCAAATCTATTACTGAAAAACCATTTTTAATAATCTTATGTTTGTCATTTATTTCCTGCAATTTATATACTGCTCTTGATCTAAACCCTTCTTGTTTAGACTTTCTAACGTAAATATCTCTACGCTGTCTCTTAATCCATTCTTTTGATATTTTATTTTTTTTCAATTAATTTGAATACCTAAGGCTTTTAGAAACTTTATTTTTATTTAAAGTTTCAACATCTATTTTAATTGATTTATCTACTCTCATATCTTTACCATCTTTCCAAATTCCTGCAGCAAGGTGCATAATGCCTATTGAGATATTTGGTAGAAATGGTTCTACAAATTTATTTTTACTTTCATCAAACTTTGGGAGTAAATTGCTCGTAATCCAATTACAATTTATAGGTAAAAATTCTGTATCAACATTATCGATATAAACACTCATATTAATTGCTAAACCCTCTGATCCAAAAATTTGACCAGCGCTCAATGTTTGTTTTAAGTTTGTTTGCCAAATTTCCCAACATTTTGAATTTTTTTCTAAAGAAAAAACTCCAATATTGATATGAGGAGCAAATGCTAATTTTCTAGCTTTTTCAATCCCAATCTTAGAGTTAATCGCGTGTTTAAAATTTTGAGATTTAATAACTGCTAATTTTCCAAATAACCATTTAACTTTAGACATTATTCTATAACCTGGCGCCATGGTTTGAGTAATCCCAAGTTTACCATCCTCACAAGCTTTAAAATAAAGTTCTATTGCAAACCATTCTTGAACCCATGCATCACAATCTATCCAAAGATACTTTTTGTAGTTAGGAAAGTAATTTGGAATAAATGCTCTAGAAACTTGGCTTTTTAACCATTCTTTTCCTCTAACTTTAAATCCAGGAACTTCAATATCCCACTCTGCGTTTTTTATTTCATTCACTTTACTTGAAAGAATATTTTTTTGTTCATCTGTTAGTCCTGCATCCAATATACATATCGCTACAGTTTTTGATTGTTCAAATTTTTGAATTGAATCAATTAGTTCATTAAGAAGCTCAAAATAATTTGAGTCAGCAAGTGAAACAATGGTATTTTCTTTCATTAAAGTATATCTTCATGATCATCACTATCATCAAATTGCGTCGAAAATTTTTTCTTCAATGATAGATAATGTATTGTACTTATTGGTATAACTAAAAGATATATTAAGCTTGCTATAAAGATAGTATTAAAAGTAAAAATTAATAATAAACCAAAAAATAATACAATACTAAAAAGTAGAAATATTGTTGCGCTTCTTCTAACTACAATTTTTTTTAAAGAGTAAGTTGGAATTTTACTTATTAAGAGCGCAGAAATTATTAAAAATAACGACGGTACTGCTATATTATAATTTACATTAACAAATTGAATTTCACTAAAACTATATATTAATGGCATTAGAACTAGAATACCTCCAGCAGGAGATGGTATTCCTTCAAAAAAATGATCTCTCCAAGATGGATCTGCATTTGAGGTAATATTAAATCTTGCTAATCTTAAAGCTACACAGACAACATAAATTAATGAAATTAACCATCCTATTCTACCTAATTCTTTCAAAATAAAGAAATACATTATGAAAGCAGGAGCTACTCCAAAGCTAATTACGTCTGTGAGTGAGTCTAATTCTTTTCCAACCTTAGATGCTGCACCTATTAATCTAGCAATTCTTCCATCTAAACCATCTATTATTCCGGCGACGATAATTGCAATAACTGCTATCTCAAACCTTCCATCGAAAGCAAATTTAATTGATGTTAATCCTATGCAAACACCAACTAAAGTAAAAATGTTTGGTAATAAAACCCTTGGGTTTCTTGGTGGTACAATTTTAAAATTTTTTTTTGGTTCCATTTATCTCTTTGCTAACAAAGTTTCTCCTGCTAATGATCTTTGTTCTAATTTAATTAATGGTTTATAGTTTTCAAAATATATATCTGCTCTGCTTCCAAATCTAATCATTCCAATTCTTGAACCTTGATGAATAATATCATCCTTAAAACATTCTGTTACAATTCTTCTTGCTATTAATCCTGCTATTTGTACTACAATAATATCTTCTCCGAATGAATTTTTAATTTTATAATAACATCTTTCATTGTCCTCACTTGCTTTATCTAAAGATGCATTAATAAATTTACCAGGTTTATAACTTATTTCTGAAATTGTACCTGAACATGGAGATCTATTTACATGGCAATCAAATACGTTCATAAAAATACTAATCTTAGTAAATTTTTTTTCCTCAAGTCCTAGTTCCTTAGGTCCGTTTATTTCCTCCACTTTTATGATCTCGCCATCAGCCGGACTAACGAGGTAGTCATCACTGTTAATTGATTGTCTTTCTGGATCTCTAAAAAAATAGTAGCACCAGATAGTTAACACTAAACCTAGCAATCCCAAAAATGAACTAATGAAATATAGTACTAATGTCGCTACCCCGAATATAACTAAAAACTTATATCCTTCTGCGTGTATTTTTGGAAAAACTTTACTTATCATAACCTTTATTGCTAATTTTTTTTAAACATGTATATAAATCACTGTCTATTAATAAGATATACCTAAAATATGAGCAAAATTAAGGTCAATAATCCTGTCGTTGAGCTAGACGGTGATGAAATGACTAGAGTTATATGGAAGTTTATTAAAAATAAACTAGTTCTTCCCTATCTTGATATTGGAATTAAATATTTTGATCTAGGTATGGAGAGTAGAGACAAAACAGACGATCAAATTACAATTGATAGTGCAAATGCTATAAAAAAAATTAGTGTTGGTATTAAGTGTGCAACAATTACCCCTGATGAGGCTAGAGTAAAAGAATTCAAATTAAAAAAAATGTGGCGTTCACCAAATGGAACTATAAGAAATATTATTGGTGGAACTGTTTTCAGAGAACCAATTATTTGTAAAAATATTCCAAAAATAGTTCCTGCATGGACAGATCCTGTGATTATAGGAAGACATGCTTTTGGAGACCAATATGCAGCAACAGACTTTCTAGTTCCTGGAAAAGGTAAATTAGAAGTTAAGTGGACATCTGAAGATGGTAAAGATGAAAAAAAATATGAAGTATTTAATTTTACAGGGCCAGGTGTTGCTTTATCAATGTACAATTTAGATAAGTCTATAGAAGATTTTGCGAGATCTTGTTTTAATTATGGATTAATGAAAAAATGGCCAGTCTATTTTTCGACTAAAAATACAATTTTAAAAATATATGATGGAAGATTCAAAGATATTTTTGAAAAAATTTTTAATGATGAATTTAAAACCGAATTCGAAAAAAACAAAATTACTTATGAACATAAGTTAATTGATGATATGGTTGCCTGTGCCATTAAATGGAGTGGTAAGTATATCTGGGCATGTAAAAACTATGATGGCGATGTTCAGTCAGATACTGTCGCTCAAGGTTATGGATCTTTAGGATTAATGACAAGTGTATTATTGGCTCCTGATGGAAGAACAATGGAAGCTGAAGCTGCGCATGGAACTGTAACCAGACATTATAGAATACACCAACAAGGTAAAGAAACTTCAACCAATCCTATAGCCTCAATATTTGCATGGACTAGAGGTCTAGCTCATAGAGGAAAACTAGATAATAACGATGAGTTAGCTAAATTTTCAAACACTCTGGAAACTGTTTGTATAGAAGCTGTTGAGGGCGGATCGATGACGAAGGATTTAGCAATTTTATTAAGCTCTTCTACAAAATATTTAACTACTAATCAGCTCTTAGATGAATTAGATGCTAGATTGAAAAAGAAATTAAATTAAAGACTTAAGTTTTTCTAAAGCTACATCAATTTTTGCACTATCAACTCCACCTGCTTGAGCAAAATCTGGTCTGCCACCACCGCCTTTTCCTCCTATAATTTCTGATCCTTTTTTAGCAAAATCAACAGCGTTATATTTTTTAGTTAAACTGCCTGTTACTCCAACAGCTAGACCAATTTTATCTTCTTTAGTTGCAAATATAATTACAATTCCTTCTCCTAAATCTTTTTTTCCTTTATCAACTAATTTTCTTAATTCTTTGGTCGGGAGATCTTCTATTTTTTGAAGTCTTACTTTAGTACCTTTTATCGTTTCGTCAGAAATAATATTTTTAGTTTTGTCTTGAAGAATTAATCCAACAGACAATTGATCTAGTTGTTTTGTTAACTCTTTAATTATTTCATTTGGATTTTTCTTATCTAAATTTGGTTTTGCTCCAAATTTAATTATTTTTTCAGAAAGATCTTTTATAACTTCTTCATTTTTTTGTGCAGAAATATCTGAGAGTTTTTCTTTGTTTTTCAAGTATTGTTCTAACTGTTTTTCTCTTAAAGCCTCAACTCTTCTAACGCCAGCTGCAATTGAAGACTGATTTATGATTTTAAATTTACCAATATCTCTGGTATTTCTGACATGAGTTCCTCCGCATAATTCAGTTGAGAAATATTTACTTTTTTCATTTCCCATGGATAATACTCTTACTTCATCACCATATTTTTCACCGAAAAGAGCTAAAGCTCCATTATCGACAGCTTCTTTTGGTGTCATAAGTCTAGTTTTTACTTCAGATTTTGTATCAACCATTGAATTAACATAACTCTCTATTTTATTTATTTCATCTGGTGTTATTGGTTTCATGTGACTGAAATCAAATCTTAATCTGTCACACTCAACCAGTGATCCTTTTTGAGTGACGTGTGTTCCTAAAACTCTTCTAAGAGACTCGTGCAGTAAATGAGTTGCGGAATGGTAAGCTCTTATATTTTCTCTTCTTTCAACATCAATTTTTAACTCCACACTTTCACTAATTTTAATTTCACCTGAGATTATCTTTCCATAATGAACAATAAGATCTCCTAGTTTTTTCTGAACGTCTGAAACTTTAAATTTAAAATTATTAGAAACTATTTCTCCAGAGTCACCAACTTGACCTCCTGACTCCCCATAAAAAGGTGTTTGATTAACAATAATCATTCCTTCATCGCCAGCCTTTAATGATTTAACTTGTTCGTTGTTTTTTAGTAGAGATTTAATAACTCCTTCAGCTTGATCTGTTTCGTAACCAAGAAATTCTGTTGGTCCTAATTTATCTTTAATTGCAAACCATATATCATCAACAGCACTATCTCCTGAGCCTTTCCAATTTTTCTTAGCAAGCTCTCTGCTTTGTTTCATCAATTCGTCAAATTTTTGATTATCAATTTGTAGTGATTTATTTTTTAAAATATCTTGAGTTAAATCCAAAGGGAATCCATAAGTATCATAAAGTTTGAAAGCAACTTCGCCAGGTAAAATTTTATCTATCTTGGAAATTTCCTCATCTAGTATTTTCATTCCTCTATCAAGAAGAACTAAAAATTTTTCTTCTTCCATTTTTAAAGTTTCTTTAATCAATATTTCTGCTCTTTTAATTTCAGGATAATTGTCGGACATTTCATCCATCAAAGTTTTAAATATATTGTAAAAGATTGGCTCCTTAGATCCTAATAAATGAGAATGCCTCATGCCCCTTCTCATTATTCTTCTAAGAACATACCCTCTTCCTTCATTAGATGGCAAAACACCTTCTGCAATTAAAAATGAACTAGCTCTTAAGTGATCAGCTATTACTCTAAAACTTGATATATTATTTTGATCTGGTTTCTTTTTTACAGCTTCGACTGTTGCATTAATAATGTTTTGGAAATGGTCGGTTTCATAATTATCATGAGTGCCTTGTAATAAAGCAGCTATTCTCTCAAGTCCCATTCCTGTATCAACAGATGGTTTAGGTAAATTAATTCTTTTATCTTTTGAAACTTGTTCAAATTGCATAAATACAAGATTCCAAATTTCAATATAACGATCTCCATCTTGATCTTTTGTGCCTGGTAGACCACCTTTTAATTTATCCCCATGATCAAAAAATATTTCAGAACAAGGACCGCACGGACCTGTTTCCCCCATGGACCAAAAATTATCTGCTGTTGGTATTCTAATTATTCTATCATCACTTAAACCTGCAATTTTTTTCCAGAAATTAAATGCTTCATCATCCTCGTGAAAAACTGTTACATATAGTCTGTTTTTGCCTATACCAAAATCTTTGGTAACTAAATTCCAAGCAAGTTCTATTGCTCTATCTTTAAAATAATCTCCAAATGAAAAATTACCCAGCATTTCAAAAAATGTATGGTGTCTTGGTGTATAACCTACATTTTCTAAATCATTATGTTTTCCGCCTGCTCTTACACATTTTTGTGAAGTTGTCGCTCTTACATAATCTCTTTTCTCAAGCCCGGTAAATACATTTTTAAATTGAACCATTCCTGAATTAGCAAACATAAGTGTTGGATCATTATTGGGAACTAAATTACTAGATTCCACAATAGTGTGATCGTTTTTCTCAAAATATTTGAGAAAAGTTGTTCTTATTTCATTAAGAGTTTTTGCCATATTCCATAAAAATACAGTATTTTTTTTCTATGTCTACATATCTAAATGGGAAAAAGGCGCTCTTTCGAGCGCCTTTTTAAACAACTAAAAGTTATCTGCTAATTCTTTTTTGAAGGTACTTCTTCTACAGATTCTACTTTTTCTTTGTCAATTGGATTGCCTTCAATTTTTTCAGAAATAAGGCCAGCTTTTTCTCTTATTGCCATTTCTATTTCTGCTGCAGCTTTAGGATTTTGTTCAAGAAATAGTTTTGCATTTTCTTTTCCTTGTCCAATTTTTTCACCTTTGTAAGCGTACCAAGCGCCTGATTTTTCAACAATTTCTGCTTTTGCTCCAAGATCAATCAGTTCGCCAGTTTTGCTTATTCCTTTTCCATACATTAAATCAAATTCAACTACCTTAAATGGTGGTGCAACTTTATTTTTAACAACTTTTACCCTAGTTGCATTTCCAATAATCTCTTCTTTATCTTTGATAGCACCTATTCTTCTTATATCCATTCTAACTGATGCATAGAATTTTAATGCATTTCCTCCTGAAGTTGTCTCAGGACTTCCAAACATTACACCAATTTTCATTCTAATTTGGTTAATGAAAATAACCATTGTGTTTGTTTTAGAAACTGAACCAGTTAATTTTCTTAATGCCTGACTCATTAATCTTGCTTGAAGACCAACATGATGGTCCCCCATATCTCCTTCAATTTCCGCTCTTGGGGTTAGTGCGGCAACAGAATCAATTACAATAACTGACATAGATCCTGATTTAATTAAAGTATCAGTTATTTCTAAAGCTTGCTCTCCAGTATCTGGTTGGGAAATTAAAAGTTCTTCAGTATCAACGCCTAATTTTTTTGCGTAAACAGGGTCTAGTGCATGCTCTGCATCAACAAAACCACAAATGCCTCCCACTTTTTGTGCTTCAGCTACAACTTGTAAAGCCAACGTTGTTTTTCCAGAAGACTCTGGTCCATAAATCTCAACAATTCTTCCCTTTGGCAATCCACCAATTCCAAGTGCTAAATCTAAGCTTAAAGATCCTGTAGAAACAGACTCTACATCCATAGCTTTTTGCTGGCCAAGTTTCATTACAGAACCTTTTCCAAAAGTATCTGTAATTTGGCTTATTGCAGCGTCTAGAGCTTTATTTTTTTCTTTAACTTCCAATTCTTTATCTTTTGTGGATTTCACCACTTTTAGGTTATTTTTCGTCATTTTTTACCTCTTTTTTTACATTTTTTAACAGTCGAATCATAAATTATTATGTACTACTTTTGTTCTCATTTGCAATACAAATATTAATTTTCTTAAAAAAGACCTAATTTACCTGAGATTTAGATAGCTGCTATTCAAAAGACCAACCGACTTTAATAAGCTGTATTGGGCAAGCAGATAATTTCTTTCAGAATTGGCAAGTGAGATTTGAGCGTCTAGTAATAATGCATTAGATTGAATTACATCTAAAGTTGATCTTGAACCTACTCCACTTTGATACTCGGCAGCAATTCCTTCATTAGCAATTTCTGCGGCTTTAACTTGTGTCTTAACTGAATTTAAAAAACTCTCTGAAGACTTAAGATTTACCCATGCACTAGTGACAGCAGTTAAATTATTTTTTACTGCATTATCTAAAAGTAATCTTTGTCTAACTTTTATACTTTGATTTTTATCAACAGTTGCAAATTTTTTTCCCCCAGAGAAAAATGGCCAGTTAACAGTTGCTTTTAAAATATCCTTTTCTCTTTCATCATAAGTTGTGCTTAGGTCTTCTGTGTAAGATCTTTCAAGAGATAAACTTGCGGTTGGTGCTAAATCAGATTTTGCAATTGTTATATCCTTTTCTGCTTGCTCTAACTCTAATTTTGCAATTATAACATCATGATTATTGTGTTTAGATAATTCAATCGCATTTTCTAAACTTAAAGGAATATTTACAATTGATTGTGTTAATTTTTGCAAACTATTTTCATCACTTATATTTCCAATTACATTTTCATAATTCAATCTACTTGTAACAACTTCATTTTGTACTTGAATGTACTGCGCTTCTGCTCCAGCAAAAGAAGACTCAGATTGAGCAAAATCTGACACTTTAATTTGTCCTCTTTCTAATCTAATTCTATCAGTTTGTAGTTGAGATCTTTTTAAGTTTAAGTTTTGTTTGTTTATATCTTCTTTTTCAATTGCTAAAACTAATCCTGAATAAGCTTCGATTGCTTTAAAAATAATTTCTTGTTCTTTTCTCAATAATTTTTCTCTAGCTAAGTTTATTCCAATTTTTTTCTTTTTATAGTCAGCGTCTCTTCCGAAATCGATCAACGTTTGTTCAATTTTTATTGAAGTTGTTAAAGAATCAACATCGTTTATAGTTGCATCTCCACCTGATTGATTAGTTAATTTATTTGTATCTTCTTGGCTTTTAGAACTTGTTATAGAAGCGCTTGGAAGATATTCGCTTTTTGTAATTTTTAAATCTTGTTCAGATATAGTTAAATTTTCTCTTTCTGCATTTAATTCTGCATTATTATTAAATGCTTGATTTAATGCTTGCAAAAGAGTTTCTGCAAAAGAATTATTCGTAAAAAAAAAAGTTAATATTAAAGCAAAAAATATTTTTTTCATTTATCTAAAGGATGATTGCTTCCATCATTTACAGTTATTTCCCCTAATTCAAAAGGATTTATTCCTTCAACACAAGCTACATTTATTCCGTATATTTTTGGATTACTTCTTGGTCTGTTGTGAGTATGAATGCCACAAACAGAGCAAAAATAATGTTTTGCTGTTTTTGTATGGTATTGATAAAGTTTTAAAATATTTTCTCCTTTAACAATTTTAAAATCATCTGGACCAACTACACCTATTATGTATCCTTTTCTTTTGCATAAAGAACAATTGCATCGCATAATTTTTTCAAAACCATTTTCTGGTATTTCTACTTCAGCTTCTACTCCACCGCAGTGGCATGTTAATTTTTTTTTCATATTTTTTGATATTTATTAAGTACACCAAGCTAATG
>CAYXLK010000023.1:0-10005 GCA_964465855.1 uncultured Candidatus Pelagibacter sp.
CATCAGGTCCATTTTCTTTTTTAATTTTTTCTATTTTCTTTTTAATGAAATCATAGGCCTCATCCCAAGAAGCCTTTTCAAATTTACCGTTTCTCTTTATTAATGGGCTTCTAAGTCTATCAGGGTGATTATAAAAACCGAAAGCATATCTTCCTTTTACACAAGTATGACCCGCATTAACTTCAGTTTCTTTTGGAGTATCAATTGAAATAACCTTACCATCTTTAACAGAAGCTTCTAAGTTGCAACCAACACCACAATAAGAACAAGTAGTTCTAACTTTATGATCATAACTTGAAGATTTTGATGCAAAGACATCCGAAATAGCATCTGTTGGACAAGTGTGAGCGCAGGCTCCACATGATACACATGACGAGTCACCAAATAACATATCATTATCTGTGGTTATTCTAGATTCAAATCCTCGACCACTCATTGTAAGAACAAAAGACCCCTGTATTTCGTCACACGCTCTTACACATCTTCCACAGTTGATGCAGTTGTTCAAATTCATTCTCATGTAGGAATGAGAAGTATCTTTTGGTATTCCTTTGTGTTGTTTTGGTTTGTTATATCTATGCCCTTTAATCTCAAGGTCATTAGCAACATCTTGAAGTTCACAATTATTATCAACTTCACAAGTTCCACATTCCATTGGATGATCTGTTAAAACTAATTCTACAATATTTTTTCTTAAAGATTTTAAACTTTCATTATTTGTAAAAACGTGTTGGTTTTCCCCAATTGGTGTATGACAAGATGCAACAACTTTTGTTGGTCCATCTTTTTCTAATGCAACTTCTACAGAGCAAACTCTACAAGCTCCATAGGGAGCAAGATTTGGATCATCACATAAAGTGGGAACCTGTTTTTTTCCTAAATAACTTTTTACAAATATTAGAATAGATGTGTGATTTGAACCTATTTCGTAGGGTTTTCCATCTATATAAGCTATCTTTCTTTTTTCTGCAGACATAAAAATTCTAAGCTTTTATACCACTTTTTATTTCATCACCAAAATATTTTAGAATGTTGCTAATCGGCACTGGTATAGCACCACATAAAGCGCACAAGCATCCTTTTTCCATAGTTTCTAGTAATTCATTTAATAATTTTAAAGGAATTTTATTTTCGTTTTTTTTGGCTTGATCAAACATTTCTTTGCCCCTGTAAGAACCTAATCTTCCTGGAAAACACTTTCCGCATGATTCTTCAGCAGTAAAATCAAACAAATGATGAATATAATCAAGCATTTTAAAATGACTTGGGATGCATACTACACTTGCGTGACCTAACATAAAACCTGCTTTTGTAAATTCTTGAAAGTCTAAATTTAATTTTTCTGCTATTTCAAGCGGAACTATTCCTCCTAGAGGTCCTCCAATTTGAAATGCTTTAATTGGTTCTTTAAATCCTCCACCTATTTCGTTAAATATTTTTTTCATAGGTGTACCCATATCTATTTCATAAACACCGGGGTTTTTAAAAAAACTATCTAAACAAACTAATTTTGTTCCAGCAGATTTTTTATTACCAATTGCAGAAAATTTATCAGCGCCACTCAATAATATGCCAGTTACTGCAGCAAGCGATTCTACATTATTTACAACAGTTGGTTTCTTATAAAGACCTTCTGTAACTGGAAAGGGGGGTCTTACATCTACTTCTGCTCTCCTTCCTTCTATTGATGCAATTAATGCAGTTTCTTCACCGCAAATATACGCTCCTTGTCCAATGCAAATATTTAAATCAAAACTAAATTTTGTTTTCAATATGTCTTTGCCTAATAGTTTTTTATCTTTAAGTTCATTTATACATCCATTAATAGATTCTATTGATTTTGGATACTCTCCTCTAATGTATAGAACACCTTCATTGCTACCAATAGCATATCCACATATTATCATAGCAAATAATACTTTAAGAGGTTGATCTTCTAATAAATATCTATCTGAAAAAGCACCAGAGTCACCTTCATCAGCATTACAAACAACATATTTTTTTTCAGACTTTGTTTTACTACAAAAATCCCATTTCATTCCAGTTGGAAATCCTGCCCCACCTCTTCCTGTAAGATTTGATGATAATAATGAATTAATAATTTTTTTTTTATCAGTTTTTATAAATTTATTTAGATTTTCTTTAAATTGATCAACACTTGACAACTGATTATCCATCAGGAAGCTTGTTGTTGCAAAACTTTTGGAAAAAAATTTTTCCTGATCAATTTTTTGACCTTTAACTATTTGATCAATTTTATTTATGTCACTACCAGCATAATTTTCACCATCATAATGAAAAGCATGATTTTCATAACAATGTCCCAAACAAAACATTTCTCCAACTTTATCATTACCAAGTTTTTCTTGTAATTTTTTCTTTAAGGATCCTTGTGTGCCTGCACACATACACGCACTTCCATTACAAACAAATGCTTTTTTTACTCTATGTTCTGGTCTTAAAAACTCATAAAAACTTTCTGCACCATGAACTGTTGATGCTCCCACATGATATTTGTCAGTAATTTCTTTTATTTCAGTAATACCCACGCCATTTTTTGATGAAAGAGAGCTATCCGATATTTTTTGAAAAAGATTATTTTTTAAACCTATTCTTCCAGATAATTTACTAATATTTTTTGACATACCTTTGTATGTTAGTTACTTAATATTATTCTATTTTTATTACTATAAATATTAACGCTACTCTCTTTTACAAAACCAAGCAAAGTCATATCAAAGCGTTTAGCAAGATCGATTGCGAGACTCGTAGGCGCACCAACGCCTGTCATAACTCCAATATTTGTCATCAATCCTTTTTGTACCAATTCAAAATTCAACCTTCCGGAACACGCAATGAATTGTTTTTTAGGATTTAATAAATTATTTGTGATTGTATAGCCAATTAATTTATCCAAAGCATTATGACGACCCACATCCTCACGAGTTGCAATAATTTTTCCATTTTCATCAATCAAAGCACTTGCATGAATACCACCTGTTTTTGCAAATTCTGACTGTTCGTTCATTAGTAATTTTGGAGAACGTAAAATAATTTCTTCTTTAATTTGAGGATAAGATAAACTTATTTTATTTGTTTTGATTGCCTCAATAGAATCTAAAGAAGTTTTACCACAAACTCCACAAGATGAGTTAGTTACAAAATTTCTTTTTAATTTACCTATTTCTAAATTATCAATTTTGTTGATAGTTGCCTCGATTATATTTTGTAAATTATAATCTCCCACTTCATCTCCTTGATGTTCAATAGATTCTATTTCATTCATATTTTCTATAATTCTTTCGTTAAATAAAAAACCTCTAATTAGATCTTCGTCATTACCAGGTGTTCTCATAGTTATAGATATATTTTGAATTTCCCATTTATTATTTGTTTTATACTTTAGACGCATTTCCAAAGGTTCTTCAACAGATACAGAGTCTTTTAATTCTTCTATTTTAGAATTTTTTAATTTTGAAACTTTATATTTAATATTCATTTTATTTTGGGTATTTCTTTTTTAAAATAAATCTATTAATGACAATACCAAAGACTATAACAATAATTGAACCAGTAATAATAGGGTTAATTAAATAATCTAAAGAAACACTTCCTATTATAACAATAATTGGATTTGCTCCTGCAGGTGGATGTGTAACATTAAATAAAATCATTGAACCAACAGCCAAACCAACAGCTATAGGAATTGTAATAAAGATTGGTAATGGAACAAAGTTTAAAACTATAACACCAACAATAGCAGTTAAAAGATGACCAAAAAATATATTCTTTGGTTGTGCAAATGGGCTCTCGGGATATCCATACAATAAAACCATTGATGATCCAAAAGATGTAATTAAGAATAATCCAAATGTAGTTTTATAAGTTAGATAAGTTAATACTCCAATAGTTATAGCTGAAAATAAAGCAACTAAAGCAGATTTAATTAAATTGTTTTTTTCCACGTTAAGATTTTAAAGCTTTTGCCAATGTTTTAAAAGGCAGTAGAATACATTCTTTTCTTGAAATATTTTTCTTGTTAAAAAGTTTTTCAAACTGTTTCCATTCTTTAGTAAATTTTAGATTAGTATTTTGAAAATATTTTCCTACAAAAGTTGATATTTCATTAATTTTTTCTATTGATTTATTGATTGATAATTTTGATAATAGGCTTGCTGATGCCTGACAATAAATGCAAGATTTAGATTGATATCCAATATCTGAGATTTTGTGATCTTTTACTATTAAGCTGATTTCCATTTCATCACCACATAATGGATTTTTATTTTTTGACCTATGTGTAAAATTTTTAATTTCCTTGTTGTTCTTTGTATTTGCTGCAATCTTTAAAATTTCAATATCCATTTATAAACTTTAATTAAAAAATTATTTGATTTATATTTCTTTTAATGAAAGAGCACAATATTTTAGGAGTTATACTGGCTGGTGGTAAATCTTCAAGATTTGGTAGTAATAAATCTTTATCAAAGCTAGCAAACAATAAATTGATTGAACATGTAATAAATAAAATAGATAAATATTTTTCTGAAATATTGGTAATCTCAAACGATAGTAATTTGAAAATAGAAAATCAAAAAATAAAAATAATTAAAGATTGCATTAAAGGATATTTAGGACCATTAGCAGGGGTTTTGTCTGCTATGAAGTATGTAAATTCATTTGAAAATAAATATAAATGGATAATAACTTTTCCTTGCGATACACCATTTTTTGATAATGTAATAATCAAAAAAATGATTGAAAAAACCACTTTACCTAAAGAAAAAATTTACCTTGTTAAAGATAAAAAACAAAGACATAATATTTTTGGGCTGTGGTCTACTAGTTTAGAGAACATTTTAGAAGAGGATTTAAATAATAATTATAGAAAAGTTGATTTATGGGCAGATAAAATAGGTTGTAATTTTATTGAAAAAAATATTCAAAATGAAAATGAATTTCTAAATATTAATACAAAGAAAGATTTAGAATTGGCAGAAAAAATTTATAAAAAAAATGATTTCATATAAAGAAGCTTTAAGGAAACTGGATAGATCAAAACTTTCAATTAAATCAGAAACTATTCTATCTAAAGATTCTTTAAATCGAATTTGCTCTGAAAATGTTTATAGTAGATTTAACTACCCGGCAGCAGATAATACAGCTTTTGATGGTTTTGCTATTAATTCAAATGAAAGCAACAAAGCAAGTAAATATAATACAATAAAATTAAAAATTTTAAAAACACTTGTTGCTGGAGATAATCCAAATATAAAAAAAATTTCTAAATTTTCTTGTATTGAAGTAATGACAGGCACGATTATAAAAAAACCATTTAACACAATAATTCCCTACGAAAAATCAAAAGTAATTACCAAAAATAAAATTAAATATTTATTAATTGATAGAAAAATTAAAAAATTTAATAATATTAGATTTGCTGGTAGTGATTTTAAAAAAGGTCAATTAGTCTTAAAAAAAGGGGATATTATAAAAGCATCCAATATCTTGGTTCTAAAGACACTTGGAATAAAAAATATAAAAGTGAAAAAAAAACTCAAAATTGTTTTTTTTGCTACTGGAAATGAAATAACAAATAATGAAATAATCCCTCATTGGAAAGTAAGAAATTCAAACGGTAGCTACATTAAGGCTTTTTCAAAAATACTTCCGCTAGATATAAAAGAAAAAGGAATATTAAAAGATAATGATGAAAAAAAATTTCTAATAGAGTTAAATAAAAATATAAAACATAAAGTGGATATAGTAATTACCATCGGTGCGGTTTCCGCTGGAAAATATGACTACGTACCTCGAATAATCAACAAATTTAAAGAGAGAGGTTATTTTAAGGGTGCCAAGATAAGACCGGGTAAACCAATTTTATTTTCAAAAATAAAATTCGGAACTGCTTTTTTTGGCTTGCCAGGCAATCCTGTCTCTACAGCTGCATGTTTTAGATTTTTTGTTTTACCATTTATATTTAATTCTCTTGGATATTTTGACGATGTGCCAATAAAAGCAAAATTAAAAAATAAATTTGAAAAGAAAAAAAATATTACTAGTTTTATTAAAGGCAAACTTGTAATTTCAAAGAAAGGCTTCTCAGAGTTTAAAGTTTTAAAAGGTCAAGAATCTTACAAAATTAAACCTTTAGCAAACTCGAATGTATGGGGACAATTTAATAATGGTTATAGCACCTTTAAAAAGGGAGATCTAATAAATTGTCATACAACTTTTGGTGTAAATTTTTTTTAATTTTTAAATAAATTTTGTTGTTAAAAAAATTAATAAATAATAGAAATTGGCATGTTCGATATAAAAAATACTAAAGTTGCTATTCCTGTAGTTTTAATAGCTGGTCTTTTTTGGTCATTTGGACCTTATGTAGTTAGACATATTGATGATGCACAACAAGTTCCCTGGCAGTATTTATTCACAAGAGGAATTGTAATTTTCTTAATATTAAATTTATTTTTGTATCTTGAAGAGGGAAATGAATTTATAAAAAATTATACTAAAATTGGTATTTCGGGTGCCATTGGTGGTGTTGCGCTTGGAACGGCAATGATTACATTTATTTATTCAATCACTAATACGACTGCTGCCATAACATTACTATGTTTAGCATCTATGCCATTTATTACTGCTCTACTTGGTTTTTTATTTTTAAAAGAAACTATTTCTATTAATGTTTGGGTTGCAATTATTATTGCAGCTGTTGGAATTATAATAATGGCAATTGATAATACTGGCAAAAATACTTTTACCGGTTTTGTTTTTGGAATTTCATCATCAGTAGGATTTTCTATTTTTTCCATAACTTTAAGATGGAAAAAAGAAACACCAAAATTTACTACAGTTGCAATAGCTGGGCTGTTCTGTTGTATTTTTTCAGCATTGATGATTGTTTTTAATGATCTAAACTTTTTATCTACAGGAAAAAATCAAGCATTATTTGCAACTCATGGAACATTAGTGTGTTTTGGGTTAATTTTATATTCAATTGGATCAAAAAATATTCCAGCTGCTGAACTCACTCTATTATCTTTAACAGAAGTAATTGGAGGTATTTTTTGGGTTTGGATTCCAATTTTAGGAATTAATGAAATTCCGAATCAAAGTACAGTTATCGGTGGATTTTTTATATTCTTTTCAATTATCTATTATAGTTTAATAATTAAATCTAACAGAAGATTTATTGGCCTAAATTAAATTTTTATGGATAGACCAGATTTTTTTGAATTAAAAAATGGAGAAAAAGCAAAACTTCCTTTTACAGATAAAGAATATCAAAATCGAGTTTCAAAAGTTAGAAAAGTTATGTCAGATAATGACATGGATATAGCAATTTTAACATCTATGCATAACGTAGCTTATTACACTGGATTTATTTATTGCTCTTTTGGAAGACCTTATGGATGTGTTGTTACACAAGAAAAAATAGTAACAATTTCTGCTAATATTGATGCAAGCCAACCTTGGAGAAGATCATATTGTGATAATGTTATCTATACTGATTGGAAAAGAGATAATTTTTTAAGAGCAATAGTTTCAATAATTGGTAGAGATGAACCTCCAAAAACGATTGGTATAGAAAATGATCATGTAACATTAGACATTAAAGATAAATTAAATTCAATTTTTTCAAATGTAGTTTTTAAAAATATTGCAAATCATTTGATGAAACTTCGAATGATCAAATCAGATGAAGAAATACAAATTATTAAAGATGGAGCAAGGATTGCAGATCTTGGTGCTGAAGAAATTGTAAAACATATAAAACCAGGTGAAACTGAAATAGAAATAGCAATAGCTGGCAGGGATAGAATGGAAAGAGAAATTGCAAAAACCTACCCTGGTGCCGAATATATGGATACATGGGTTTGGCTTCAGTCAAGTATTAATACAGACGGTGCACATAATCCAAAAACAAATAGAGCTTTGCAAAAAGGTGACATATTATCTTTAAATACTTTTCCAATGATATCCGGATATTATACAGCTTTAGAAAGAACATTATTTGTGGAAGAAGTAGATGATGCTTCTTTAAAAGCTTGGGATGCAAATGTAAAGGTGCATAAAAGAGGTTTAGAGTTAATTAAATCAGGAATTAAATGCTCTGAAATTTGTGAAGAGTTGAATGATTTGTTTGCTCAACTTGGTTATCTTCAATATAGAACTTTTGGTTATGGACACTCGTTCGGAATGCTTTCTCACTTTTATGGAAGAGAAGCAGGGTTAGAACTAAGAGAAGATATTGACACTGTTCTTGAAAAAAATATGGTGCTATCAATGGAGCCTATGATAATGATACCAGAAGGAAAACCAGGAGCGGGCGGATATAGAGAGCATGATATTTTAGTAATCAAAGAAGATGGTGTCGAAAATATCACTAAATTTCCTTTTGGACCTGAAAAAAATATAATTAAAAATTAAATGTTTAACAAAGTAATTGTAAACAGTTGGAATGAGTGGGATCCATTAAAACATGTGATTGTCGGAAGGGCTGATGGCACTTGTATTCCTGCACCTGAACCAGCATTAGATGCAAAAGTTCCAGAAGACTCAGATATGATAGGACAATACGGTCCAAGAACAAAAGATATAGTAGATAAAGCAAATCAATTACTTGATGATTTTTCAAACACATTAAAAAAAAGAGGAATTAAAGTTGATCGACCAACACCAATAGATTTTAATCAACCCACTTCAACACCTGATTGGAAAGCAGATACTATGTTTGGCTGCATGCCTCCTCGAGATGTTTTATTAACTGTTGGAAATGAAATTTTAGAAGCAACGATGAGTTATAGATGTAGATGGTTTGAATATTTGTGTTATAGGCCATTATTAAAAGAATATTACAATAATGATCCAAATATGAGACATGAGTCTGCACCTAAACCAAGATTAACAGATGCAGATTATAGAAAAGATTATTTATCAGATAAAATAGGTGTTCAAAAAAGATTAGAATGGACCGAAAAAAAGTATTTTGTGACCACTGAAGAGGAGCCATTATTCGATGCAGCAGACGTTTTAAGATTTGGCAAAGATCTTGTTGTACAACATGGTTTTACAACAAATTTGAAAGGAATTGATTGGATCAAGAGACATTTTAAAGACCATAGAGTTCATACTGTAAATTTTCCTGGAGATCCTTATCCAATTCACATAGATGCTACTTTTACACCTATTAAAGAAGGATTGATCATTAACAATCCTCAAAGAAGACTTCCTAAAGAACAGAAAAAATTATTTGAAGATAATGGATGGGATATAGTAGATGCAGCGCAACCTGCACATAATTCACCACCACCACTTTGCTATTCTTCAGTTTGGTTATCAATGAATGTACTAGTTTTAGATTCTAAAACAGTTTGTGTTGAAAAAAGTGAAGTATATCAGGCTGAACAATTAGATAAGTTAGGAATGGAAGTTATTCCTGTCGAATTGAGAGATGCTTATGCATTTGGTGGAGGACTCCACTGTTGTACTGCTGATGTTTATAGAGAAGGTAAATTAAAAGATTATTTTCCTAATCAATGATATAATAAATACGAATCAACACAAAGGAGAAAAATGATCGAAACTGTTATTGTACTAGGTATTGCTTGGTGGGCCTACAATCAATTTTTAAGTTAATAAAAAAAATTATTAATTAAATTACTAAGAGAGCTCAGGTAGCGTTCTTTATTGTTTTTTTTCTAACTAGGGTTTTGTTTTAAAAACTCAATATATTTTACAACTACATCAAACTGCTCATCAGGAATATCTTTATAGCTTGAATTGAATTTACTTTTTACACAAATTGCAACATGTGCGTAAGAGTTTCTCCCTTTAGGATGATTTGGGTGCTCAGGCAATTGTCCTCCGAGATAATCACCAGCTTCCTGAATGATAAGCCAGAGTTTACTTGCGTTTTCTTTGTTCATACTAGGACTAGTTTTTTTTATTATTTAAAAAGCTCTATTTCTGCTTCTATTATGTTTTTTAAATTTA
>CAYXLK010000024.1:0-8644 GCA_964465855.1 uncultured Candidatus Pelagibacter sp.
TTTTTTCAAATTTATCAATAATTATTTTTCCTACTTTGTCAGCATCAAAATAATTTGCGTATTTGGATTCTTTGAAAGAAATTTTTTCAATTATATTCTCTTTATATGTTCTTTTTAATTGATCATAACCTTTTGATCCAACGGTAATAATTTTTAAAATTTTCTCTGCATCTATGATTTTTTGGAAATACAATTTAGCTTTTTTAATTATATTTGTATTAAACCCTCCGCATAGCCCTCTATCAGAAGTCATAACAATACATAAATGAACTTTATCTTCGCCTGAACCTGCAAGTAGTTTGGGAGAATTTTCTTTATCCGAAATACTATTTGAAAGATTAAGAATAATATTATTCATTTTATCTGAATATGGTCTTCCTTTTTCTGCACTTTCTTGAGCTCTTCTTAATTTAGATGCAGCAACCATTTTCATTGCCTTTGTAATCTTTTGAGTAGATTTAACGCTTGATATTCTTTTTTTTAAATCGTCTAAACTTGCCATTTTCTAAGAATTAAAGTTTTTTTTAAGTTCGGTAATAACTTCAGTTAAAGATTTTTCCGCACCTTCCTCAAGTTTGCCCAAGCTTGTTATTGAATCTAAAATTTCTGGTTTTTCAGATTTACATTTTTCTATAATTTTATTTTCAAAATCAGCAATATTTTTTTGTTCAATGTCATCCAAATGACCTTTAACACCACAAAATACTGAAATTACTTGTTCAGCCACAGTCATAGGTGAGTATTGTTTTTGTTTTAATAGTTCAGTTAATTTAGAGCCTCTGTTTAAAAGTTTCTGAGTAGAAGCATCTAAATCTGATCCAAACTGAGCAAATGCTGCCATTTCTCTATATTGAGCTAGTTCAAGTTTCATTGATCCAGAAACTTTTTTCATCGCTTTCGTTTGAGCTGAAGAACCAACTCTTGATACTGATAAACCTACATTAATTGCAGGTCTAATTCCTTGATTAAATAGTTCAGTTTCAAGAAATATCTGTCCATCAGTAATTGAGATTACGTTTGTTGGAATAAATGCAGAAACGTCTCCTCCTTGAGTTTCAATAATAGGAAGTGCCGTTAATGATCCACCACCGTGCTCATCACTTAGTTTAGCTGCTCTTTCAAGCAATCTACTATGAAGATAAAATACATCTCCTGGATACGCTTCCCTTCCTGGGGGTCTTCTCAATAATAGTGACATTTGTCTATATGCAACTGCTTGTTTTGACAGATCATCATAGATAATTAAAGCATGCATACCATTATCTCTAAAATATTCTCCCATAGTACATCCGGTGTACGGTGCTAAGAACTGAAGTGGGGCCGCATCTGACGCTGTTGCAGCAACGATTGTTGTATATTCCATTGCTCCAGCTTCTTCTAAAGTTTTCTGAATTTGTCTTACTGTTGATCTTTTCTGTCCAATTGCAACATATACACAGTATAGTTTTTGTTTTTCATCTCCAGTTTCATTAATTTTCTTTTGGTTGATTATTGCATCAATTGCCACTGCAGTTTTGCCAGTTTGTCTGTCGCCAATAATCAATTCTCTTTGTCCTCTTCCAATTGGAACTAAACTATCAATTGATTTTAATCCTGTTTGCATAGGCTCACTAACTGATTTACGTGGAATAATACCTGGAGCTTTAATTTCTACTCTACTTCTTTTGATTCCTTTATCTAGAGCACCTTTGCCATCAATAGGAGTACCTAAGCCATCAACAACTCTACCTAATAATTCTTTTCCTACAGGAGCATCAACAATAGCTCCAGTTCTTTTAGCTATATCTCCTTCTTTGATTGCTCTATCATCACCAAAAATTACAACACCAACATTGTCACTTTCCAAGTTTAATGCCATTCCCTTAGTGCCATCCGAAAATTCAACCATCTCCCCAGCTTGAACATTATCAAGGCCATATATTCTGGCAATACCATCACCAACGGATAGTACCTGGCCTACTTCAGAGACCTCTGCTTTATCTCCAAAATTTTTAATTTGTTCTTTTAATATTTTAGTTACTTCTGAAGGATTTATTTCCATTTATGCCTCTAACATTTTTGTTTCTAATTGTTTCAATTTACTTTTTATGGATGTGTCAATCATTATACTTCCTACCTTAATGATTAAACCACCAATTAAACTTGGATCGTTATTATAGTTTAATTTTATATTTGCCCCAAAATTTGAAGCCAACTCATCTTTAATTTTTAAAATTTCTGTTTCGTTTAATTCTTTAGATGAAGAAAGATTTGCAGTGATTTCTCCTCTATTTTTAGAACAAGTATCTAAAAAGTCCTCTATAATTTTCTCAATATAAAAAAGCCTTCTCTTAGTTATTACAAAGTTTAAAAAAGTTTTTAGCAACTTATTAAAATTGAATTTATCTGAAATTAAATCAAAGACAGCCACCTGTTCTTCAATTTTATTCGTTGGATTTTTAATAAAGTTTTTTAATTCCTTATTTTCTGAGATTAATTTCAATATGCTATTTGCTTGATCTTCAATTTCGCTTAATGAACCACTTTCATTTCCTAGTTCATACAATGATTGGGAATAACTGTTTGTGCTTGTAAAAGTTACTTTATTTTCAGTCAATTTTTTACCTATTTTTGTAAGAATTATTTAAAAATTGTCGATTAAATACCATACGAAATTATTCTGTTCAAGTTCCAGAATCTAAAAAAAGGTTTATTTTATGCGACTAATTAAAGCTTATTGGATCAACATCAACTATTAGTTTTATTCCGTAAGGACACTTATAAGACTTAAGGACATCAGATAATTTTTTTTGAATATTCATGTCTTTTTGGGCTCTAATTAATATTCTATTTCTATAATTTTTTTTTATTTTAAATATTGGCGCTTCTACAGGTCCAAGAACTTTACAATTTAAATTCTTATCTAATTTTTCTTGCAAAATAAATGACTCTTTTTTTAATTTGTTTTGATCGGGCGATGTGATTATTAAAGCTATAAATCTTTCGAACGGGGGCAAAGTATAATTTTTTCGTAAAACTAATTCCTTTTCTAAAAATAAGAAAGGATCTTGACTTGTTATTTGCGATATAACATCCGAATTTAAATTATATGTTTGAAAATAAACTTTAGCAGGTTTTCCAGCTCTTCCTGCTCGACCAGATAATTGATGGTATAATTGTAAATTTTTCTCAGCTGCGCGTAAATCATGTCCTTGAGATGTTAAATCAATATCTAAAACAACAATGCAATTTAAATTTGGAAAATGAAATCCTTTGGAAATCATTTGTGTGCCAATTAAAATATTAATTTTGTTTTCAATTATTTCATTTAATATTTTTGTTGATGATTTTTTGTTCATTGTATCACTTGAAAAAATCACTGATTTATAATCGGGAAAAATAGAATTAACTTCATCAAATACTTTTTCAACTCCTGGACCTGAAAAAGCTAATTCACATTTTTCTCCATTAGTACAATCTCTATCAAGTCCTGTTTTAAATCCGCAATAGTGACAAAGTAGCTGGTTATTTTTTTTATGAAAAACAAGATTGATTGAACAATTTGGACAAGAAAAAACATTGATACATTTTTTACACAACACAAAAGGTGAAAAACCTCTTCTATTTAAAAAAAATAAAACCTGATCACCTTTATCAAGATGAGATTTTACTTTTTTCAATGTTTTAGATGAAATCCAACTTTGTTTATCTAGGCTATATTTTTTTAGATCAATTATTTCGTGTTCAGGTAAATTTGCATCATTATGTCTTTTTAGTATTCTAGAGTACTCATATTTTGTTAATTTTATATTATTATATGTTTCTAAAGACGGAACAGCGCTTACAAGATTAATTGGAATTTTTTCAAATAGAGCTCTAGATATTGCCATATCTCGAGCATTATAAATTACTCCCTCATCTTGTTTATATGATTGATCGTGTTCCTCATCTACTGTTATTAAACCTAAATTTTTAAATGGTAAAAATAATGCCGATCTTGCTCCAATAACTACTTTTATTTTTTTTGAAATTAATCCACTCCAAATAATTTTTTTGTTTTTTTTTGAGATTGAAGAGTGCCATATACCTGCTTTGAAACCAAAAAAATCTACGAATTTTTTTTCAAATTCATTTGTTAAACCTATTTCTGGTAGTAAAATTAATGCTTGAAGACCCTTTTCAATTTTTTTCTTAATTGCATTAAAATATACAATTGTTTTGCCTGATCCAGTTGTTCCCTGTAATACATGTGTTCTATATTTTTCATCATTTTTAACTAAATTTTTGTATGCATTATGTTGCTCTTTATTTAATTCATAATCCTTGACTTGTAGCTTTTCCTCAAATTTTAAATATTGTTTTTTATCTAAAAGTTCTATTGCTTCATTGCTCAATAAATGAAGTTTCAAAGCCATACCTTTTGGAGCAAGATTGTATTCTGAAAACCAATTTAAAAATTTTATAGTATTTGGATTAAGTTTAGGAATATCTAATATTTTTTTAATCTTTTTAATCTTAAAGTTCTTTTTTTTATTTCCTTTTTCAAATTCATCCCAAACAACGCCGGTTGCATTTGTTTTTCCAAATGGAACTGTAACATATTGGCCTACTTCAGCTCTTTCCTCTGATTCATAAGTAAAAGGATGATTAAAAATATTAGGCAGTAAAACAGGTATTTTCATTTAATGCAGTTTAAATCTTATATTATAAAATGAATATTAAAGATTAAGAATGAATTTGTCTTTTATCAACAGATAAAGCTGCTTCTTTGATGGCTTCTGAGAATGTTGGATGTGCGTGGCACGTACGTGCAATATCTTCCGAGCTTGCTCCAAACTCCATAGCAACAGCCATCTCAGCTATCATTTCTCCTGCGTGAGAACCAATTATATGTACTCCTAAAACTCGGTCAGTTTTAGAATCAGCTAAAATCTTTACAAACCCTTCTGGCTCATCAATTGCTTTCGCTCTAGAGTTAGCCATAAAAGGAAATTTACCAATCTTATAATCCATCTTTGAACTTTTAAGTTGTTCCTCTGTCTTTCCAACAGAAGCCACTTCTGGTGATGTATAAACTACACTAGGTATAATATCGTAATTTACATGACCAGATTGACCTACAATTATCTCTGCAACAGCCATTCCTTCTTCTTCTGCTTTATGAGCCAACATAGGTCCCTCAATCACATCCCCTATAGCAAAAATATTTTTTATGCTTGTTTGGAAATTTTTATCAACTTTGATTCTTCCTTTTTGATCTTTTTCTACACCTATTTTTTCTAAGTTTAGATTACTTGTGTTAGGTTTTCTACCAACAGAAATTAAAACTACATCACAATCAAATTGTTTTTTATTTCCTTGTTCATCAGTAGTTTTTACAATTGTTTTGTCTGTTAAAAATTTTTTTGCTTTTGAAATAGATTCTACTTTTGTTTTTAAATTAAAATTAATTCCTTGTTTTTTAAGTATTTTTTGAAATTCGTTTGATATTTCTTTATCCATACCAGGGGTAATATGATCAAGGAACTCAATAACTTGCACCTCTGAGCCTAATCTTGACCATACAGATCCCATTTCCAATCCAATATATCCACCACCAACAATAACTAATTTTTTTGGAACTGATTTTAAAGACAATGCACCTGTAGATGAAATTATTTTTTCTTCATCAAACTCAATACCTGGCAAAGATACAGCATCTGAGCCGGTTGCTATAATGATGTTTTTTGTATCAATTATTTCATTCTGATTATTATTTGAATTTATTGATATTTGATTGGTTCCTGTAATTGATCCAGTTCCTTTAAAATAAGTAACTTTATTTTTTTTAAATAAAAATTCTATTCCTTTAGTTAAAACTGTGACTACTTTTTCTTTATTTTTCATCATTTTATCAAGATTAAGTATTAATGAACCTATCTCTATACCAATCTTTTGAAAATTTTTTGCTTTATGAAAATTCTCTGACAAATTTAATAAACTTTTTGAAGGTATGCACCCTATATTTAAGCAAGTTCCACCTAAAGATCCTCTTGACTCTATACATGCTGTTTTTTTTCCAAGTTGAGCCAGTCTAATTGCGCAGACATATCCTCCTGGTCCACCTCCGATAACAACTGCATCAAATTTTTGTGACATAATTAAATATTTAAAAATAATTTTCTAGGGTCTTCTAAATTTTCTTTCACAGTTTTTAAAAACGAAACTGAGTCCTTTCCATCAATAATTCTGTGATCATATGATAAAGCAAGATACATGACAGATCTTACTTTTACTTGACCGTCAACAGCGATTGGTCTTTCAATTATATTATGCATACCTAGAACTCCTGATTGTGGAGGGTTTAAAATTGGTGTTGATAACATTGAACCATAAACGCCGCCATTACTAATTGTAAATGTGCCTCCCTGAAGATCTTCAATAGTTAAATTTCCATCT
The DNA here is from genome assembly GCA_964465855.1 of uncultured Candidatus Pelagibacter sp. GTDB lineage: Bacteria > Pseudomonadota > Alphaproteobacteria > Pelagibacterales > Pelagibacteraceae > Pelagibacter. Next base: position 6,418 of record CAYXLK010000024.1, read on the forward strand.
CTAGCCTTTTCTGAAATTATTTTAATATTTTTTTCAATATCAGCAAAAGATAATTCATCAGCATTTCTTAAAACTGGTACGACTAGCCCTCTATCAGTTCCTACCGCAAAACTAATGTTATAATAATTTTTATAAATTATGTGATCATTATCTACCTCAGCATTTATACTCGGGAAAAGTTTTAAACCTAAAACACATGCCTTAACAAAAAATGACATAAATCCAAGCTTTATTCCAAATGTTTTCTGAAAATCTTCTTGATTATCTCTTCTGATTTGTATCATAGCGCTCATATCCACTTCGTTGAAAGTAGTTAGCATTGCTGCCGTATTTTGAGCTTCTTTTAATCTTTTTGCTATTGTTTGTCTTAATCTGGTCATCTTCACTCGTTCTTCTTGACCCTTTTCTAATTTTCTTTTGTTTGGTAATGGTTTAGATGACATTAAATTAATTAAATCACCTTTTAAAATTCTTCCATCTTTTCCTGTTCCATGAACTTTGGAAATATCAATATTTTTATCTTTTACTATTTTTCTAACTGCCGGAGATAAATTTATATTATTATTTGTTTTTGAAACTTCTTCTTTATGAATTTCCTCAGTTAATATTAGTGGTTCCTCAGTTAATATTAGTGGTTCTTCATCTTTTTTTTCATCAAAAATTTTAGGTTCTGCAACTTTATTTTTTTCGAAACTTACTACATTTGTAGTTTTCTCAGAGCTCTCCTCAGTTGCTGATACTTTGGTATCTGTTTTTTCTCCATATGAAATAACTCCCAAAAGTGCTCCTATTTGAGCAGTTTCTCCTTCTTTTTTTTTAATTTGAGATAAAATACCATTAATTGGAGAAGGCACTTCAAGATTAACTTTATCTGTTTCCAATTCAACAATTGGCTCATCGGCGTTTACTTTGTCACCAGATTTTTTAAGCCATTTAGAAACTGTAGCCTCTGTTATACTTTCGCCTAAAACTGGTACAACTATATTTTCATTCATTATTCAAAAACTTTATCTAATATTTCTTTTTGTTGAGCTAAATGCTTTTTTGCATACCCGGTAGCTGGTGATGCTGCAGGTTCTCTTCCAATATAAGAAATTTTATTATTACTAACTTTAATATAGTCTAATGTCCATTCAATATAATCTCTCACTGAAAACCAGGCGCCCATATTCTTTGGCTCTTCTTGGCACCAGTAAAACTTAGCGTTTTTTCTATAAGGTTTCAGTTCTTTTACAAGAGATTTAATTGGAAAAGGGTATAGTTGTTCTATTCTAATTAAAACTATATTGTCTTTTTTATATTTTTCTCTAGCCTCAAGTAAATCAAAGTAAATTTTACCTGAGCATAATATAACTTTATCAATTTTTATTGATTTTTTTAGTTCAATAAATCCATATTTTGGTTCTAATGCATGATCCCAAAGAATTCTGTGAAAGGAGTTTGTTTTTGCAAAATCTTCTAAATTTGATGTGCAAAATTTATTTCTCAATAAAGATTTGGGAGTCATAATTATTAAAGGTTTCCTAAAATCTCTATGAATTTGTCTTCTTAAAGCATGAAAATAATTTGCAGGTGTTGTACAATTCATAACTTGCAAATTTTCTTTTGCACAAAGCTGTAAAAACCTTTCTAGTCTTCCAGATGAATGCTCTGGTCCTTGTCCCTCGTATCCATGCGGCAACAATAAAACAAGCCCAGAGGCTCTTGACCATTTTCTTTCTCCGGATGAAATAAATTGATCTATTATAACTTGAGCACTATTTGCAAAATCTCCAAATTGTGCTTCCCAAATAGTTAATGTACTTGGTTCTACTAAGCTATAACCATATTCAAAACCTAGAACCGCAAGCTCTGATAAAAAGCTATCAACAACTTCGAATTTTTTTTGATTTTTTAAAATGTTATTTAAAGGAATATATCGTGAATTATCTATTTGATTCCTTAAAACAGAATGTCTTTGACTAAAAGTACCTCTTCCAGAATCCTGTCCTACCAATCTTACTGGAAATCCTTCTTCAAGAAGAGTGCCAAATGCCAAAGATTCTGCGGTTGACCAGTCTATTCCCTTTTTTTTTGTAACTGATTGTTTTCTCAATTCTATAATTTTAGAAATTGTTTTATGAATATTAATTTCTGGAGGAATATTATTAATTTTTTCAGAAATTTTTATAATTTTATTTATATCTACTCCACTTTTTCCTCTTTTATCTTTTCCTTTTTCTGGTTT
>CAYXLK010000025.1:0-8234 GCA_964465855.1 uncultured Candidatus Pelagibacter sp.
AATTACAGGAAGAACACCGCACGTTTAAAGCGCAGAATGGAAAGTCATACTGATGATTGAAATTGTCATAGCGCTATTAATGTATATTGGGGTGGATCTCAAAGAGCACGTTCCTTATGATAATATTGGAGACTGCCTCAAGGCTAAAAGACTGAGTGAAAGAAGTTCCGGGCCCGACGGTCCGAGATTGGAATGCCGTCCCGTCACGGCTGAAGTAGAAATATGGAAGGAAGACGGAAAAAAACACATCCTCAAAATTATTGAGGACTAACTAATAAAGGAAACTAAATGACTACAGGAAAAATTAAATGGTTTAATCCGACCAAAGGATATGGATTCATTGAACAGGAAGGAAGCAAAGACGTCTTCCTGCACGCATCGGCTTTGGAACAAGCGGGTATTAGCACTCTGAAAGAAGGAGAAGAAATCGAATTCGAGATAGGAGAAAACAGAGGCAGGGAAAACGCGATTAACGTCAAGAAGATTGCAAGTTAATTAAGAAAAAACAGCGGGATGACGAGAAAATAGAAAGGTCCAATCATACACCCGCTGTTCTAGAAACGCTCTGAGCGGCTTTAAAACAATAAAAATTTTACTTAATTTCGATTATTTTAGCCTTTTTGCCCTCTGGGATAATTTTTTCCAATGAAATTTTAAGAAGGCCGTCTTTGAGTTCGGCTCCTTTTATTTCAACGTCATCCGCGATAGTAAAAACTTTAGAAAAAAATCTTTTTGCTATTCCTAGATGCAAGGCTTTTTTTACCTCAGAAGTTTTTGGTTTTGGTTCCTTGGATGTGTTAATATATTCTGGCTTAGCTGATCTTACATTCAATAAACCGTCAGCGAATTCCACGGAAATGTCCTCCTTGCCGTAACCGGCGAGAGCTAATTCAATGTCATATGTGGCTGATCCCGTCTTAACGATGTTATACGGAGGATAGTTCGGTATTGACCAAGGTTGATCTGCTTGATCAAATATACGTTCAAAGTGGTTAAAGAGGTTGTCGAAACCAACGGACACTGGTCTTAGTTGGTTGAAAATAGATAATGCTTTATTCATGTTTATCTCCTTTTAAAGCAAGATTTATGGGACCCACTATGGCGTCCTTAATATAAATATAAACTCTTTTTATTAATTATCAATGGTAGAAAACGAAAAAGGAGTTTGTGCATCCATCCAATCAAAAAGCTGATCATAATAAGGTTGAGCCTTTTTTATTTCTTCCACGTGCTCCGAAAAAGTACGCGCGTCATACCACCCTTTCATAAATTCAAATACTGTGCGATCTTCTTGATCATAAGGAAAAGGCATTTGAGGACCTATGGCCAAATGACAAGCGGCGGTGTCCAGGAACCCTTCGTTCTTCCAGGAGTTTCCCTTGAAGACGTAGAAGGGACATCTGGCTATGCACGCCGCATACATTTCGTGATGTCTGCTTGTAATAAAATATTCAGCGGTTGATAATCGAGAAATGACATCCTCCCACTTATCCGTAAAAATATTCACGGAAGGAATATTTTTTTTTCTCAGATCGTGGTCGTGAGAAAAACTTCCGACGACGACGCCGTCACGGGTTAAATGATTAAAAAAAGATTCACCCCATCCTGGGTAAAGACCAGCAGGTTTCATATTATAGGACAAGTCCAGGTGCAGATGAGCGTTGATGTTATGCTTGTTGAGCTCGGACTGTGATTTAATGTCACGCACCGAGACGTAAGATTCCTGAAGAATTTTTTTCAATTCCTTGGAAAGTGTCATCTGCTGCCATACCGTGTTGATCAGAAATATTTTTTTCTCCAGGGAATAAGCCTTGGAAATGAGCTCCAGGTACCATTTGGCTAGAGGCCTGTCGTGATGCATTGTTCCTTCCCCATTAATAACTATTGCCTCAGCGTCTTTAAAATTTTTTTCACTGTACTGGGGAAACTCCCCATTCTTAACTGATTCTAGAATAATATGACCATTCTCTTTTAAATCATTATGAAGATAATCCATTACCGCTCTGCATCCGTCATGGAAATCAGAAGTATCGTTAAAGACCATTATTTTCATTTCTTTTTTTCAACTTTTAAATTTTTAAACAGTCTTTTATCCAACAAAGGACCGTGATAATAAACCGTGCTCCATTTATCAATCCAATCTTTACTTTTATATGTTTGAAAATAAAATTTAGTATCTCCATTTATTTTTTTCTTCATATAATGTTCCGGATTCCAAGGCATTTTAAAACTCCCTTTCCTTTTCCATATTAGGTATGGAATAAGGTTTAGAGCTCCTGTCTATCGGAGGAATCCACCATACATAAACTTGTTTCTTCTCAATGCGAACTTGTTCATCCCCGCCTTTTCTGGCTTTAATGACTTGTATCATCCGTGTTTTACTAAAATTGTGAAAATTACGGCGACGTAAAAAAGACTCAAGAGCGTTCAGACGAAAATATACTTTACTTTGCTCTTCGTCAAAATAAGCCTTATTAGACATTACTTCCCCCATTTCATCAGCTTCACCTTGTTCTAAAATAAAATCTTCCAAATGGGCTTCAAAACGTCCTGCCTGTGTCATTGAATGATCAACTTTTTCGGGTTGGCATTTTGCCAACAAGTCCTGGACGTGAAGTCGCCATTCATTTTTCCCTTTTGGAACAGGCCATACGTTAATCTGCTCTACGCACGCCTCATGAAATTTTGTTTCATTAGTTAAGTCTTGTGTAGTAAGGGTAACGCGTTTTCCGTCCACGTTTAAAAAATAAATGGATTCTCCATCACTTTGAATTTTAGTTAAATCGCCGATTTTACTGTCCCCCTCTCTTCCAATGCCGAAAGTTCTTGTAGCGCACACATTTTTTACACAATGTTGACACATCGGCTGATCCTTGCATTTATATCGATAGTCCTTCTTTTGATGCTGACTAACTGTTTTATTGACTTGCTGTAATCCCAGAGGATTTTCTATGTATTTTTGATTAAAAGACGCGATTTTATCTTCCCATTTATCTGGCCATTTTTTCTTAGCGTAAACAGCGTATTGGTAAAGAACATTGTCCCGTCCTCCTTCTTCAATTCCTTTCTCTACTAAAGTTTCCAGGCACGGAGGACCATCGGAAAACCCTGATTTTTTTTCTAGTTTTTTTATTTTAAAAGATAAGAGATTAGTTTTTGTAATCGATCTTTCATCATACAGAGAAATAAACTGATCCAATGTGGCAGCAGTGCCATCAAGATTAAAAGCGTAGCGATTAGTGCTATTACCGTTATGATAAGGTAAATTAAGAAAATTCCCAGTATCTCCCCTATCAGCCCTAATTTCAATTTGTTTCGGAAAAATTTCACAATTCGCATAGCCCAGCTCTCCCGCCCATTCCATAAGTTTATCCCTCATAAGAGAGGCTGAAATCCAATCTTTGGTAAATAAAAATAAATGCGCGCCTCCACTTTTAGAACGACACATTACCAAAGGCAACTTTAATTTTTGTATTTTTTTAATTATTTCTTTGTGATCAAGGGGATAAGTGTCTACATCAATGCAACCCCAACGACACATAGAAGCATCCGTAATAGGAATGATGCCTAGTCCAGGCTCCTCCCCTTCCAGATGTTTTATCCATAGGCTGTCGTGCACCATATCCTTTCGAATAAAAACTTGTCCTCCTAATTTTCCATTGGAATTAGGATCACCGCTTTTATATTGACCATAGGCCCGGTCAAGTCCCTCAAAAATATTCTTAAATTTCTTCCACATCTTTTTTCTCTAGGGGGACGGCTCAAAAGCCGTCCCCTTTAAAGTTAGAAGCCTACGGCCTCACGGTTATTTGCTCCTCCCTCGATTTCCTCAGGAACTGCTATTTTTTCGCCTTTAGTAACACTATCAGCAAATTCTTTAGCCGTATTGAAAAGAGTTCTGTTTTCCAACATTCTTTCTTTTTCAATATTAATCCCGAACCAATCGCCGAAGTCATTACCTTCTTTAACCGTAGTTAAACGATAAAGATGACTGTACATCGGCGGAGTAAATGGACCATTAGAACCTTGAATCTTGATGTTCAACATCATAGAGTTCCACTTTCTACTTTTTTTCAATTGAGTAGATTTAAGTGTAATCAAGGCTGGTTGACCAATCCCGTTTTTTTCATCTTCAACAACAATGACGAAATGATTGCCAGCAGTTTCAACATAATTACCATTTGGCAATCTGTCTTTCTTCTGATCATCGCGAACAGTTTTGCTTAATATGTCACTATTAGCATCATAAACAGAGACCGGAGCTCCAGTGCCCTGTCCCCTGTCTTGCCATTCGGTGTATTGACGTTGATATGCAACAGGAAGAAGAAGGATACCTTTATTGCCATCATAAAGTTTATTATTGACAGTATCCAGGATCATTCCTGCTTTGGCACCTTCCACTGTGTCTAAATCTGGACTCATCTTTTGAAGAATCTTTAGACGTGGAGTTGCCAGGTCTTCTTGTGAAACGCCTTCGAGTCCAGCTTTCGCTACAGACTCAAAATCGTTTGCTCCAATAGTCACTGGAAGAGGAGTTTCCTTCTTCGCAGGTGCTTTGGAGGCTTTTCTTTTTTTGACTACCATATTGCCTCCTTACGGTTTTTCGGTTGTCTATTGTCGTATTTTCACTTTTTTGCGTATGAATACGCCAAATTCATCGGGTACACCGTCTCCACTACGGACACGCTCCCCAACGAATGCTTTTAAAGTTTGCGAGTGAATCTTTTGAGAGTGCTCCACGGGCAAACCTTGTCCTTCTAGCTGTCCCTTAAGATCCAAGGCATCATCATTTTCACCTCGACCAAAAGCAACAGAAACTTCATTTTTAATTATATCATCTAGACCATTTTCTTTCAGCCAGTTAAAACAAAAATCTTTATTGGCTGCAGTAATAGTTGCGTGATAACTTTCCGTTACATCGATTTTTTGACCATCTTTTAAACGCAAAGAAGTCAAATTATTTTCCTCCATCACAGCAGGAATTTCTTCATTTTCTAAGTTAAATTCCCGTTTGGACAATTCTTTTTTCTTCTCCTCTAGTTCAACTAATTCATTGCGGACTTCAACAAGTTCAGTGCATTTTTTCCCAAGGGAAGATAAAGCATCATCGCCTACCTGTCCTATATGGTCCACAACTTGTTGTTCCATTTCTTGTATCAAATTTTTAGCCATTCTAAATTTCTCCTTTGTTATACAAATCAATTTCTATGGGATAATATGTAGCCTCCATCTTGTCCCACTTCAAGCATTTGTAGCGTCCTCTATTGAAATCGGATGCAATAGAACACGCAATGCCTATGGCGGCAGGATCTCCAATGAGCAACAAGTAATCCTCGTCACAAAAATCTTTAAGTCTTTGCTTCAACTTTCTTACAGTTGGAGCTGAACTTAAAACAACTTGTGCGCCTTCAGGCAGTAATAATTTTAAGTCGCCGAATTCTTGGGCGCTTAATATATTTCTACCCTTTACCTCTTGCACCACATATACTTTCCCCATTTCTATTCTTTCTAATAGATTTTTCCTTATTAATCTATTGCAATTCTTTTTGCAATCTTTTATATGGGATAATTAGAAATTAAGGAAGAAACAATGAAATATAAGTTTAAAACGACGCCTTTTAGGCATCAATTGGATATTTTAACTCATTCCTGGAACAAGGAAAACTATGCTATTTTCGCTGATATGGGAACGGGAAAATCAAAAATTATTATTGATAACATAGCTATTCTTTATGATCGGGGAAAAATAAACGCGGCATTGATTGTAGCTCCTAAAAGTATCATAGGAAACTGGGAAAAAGGAGAGATTCCCGCTCATATGCCTGAACATATTAAATATCACACGGTTTTATGGTCTCCCAATACCACTCAAAAACAGGAAGCATTACTTAAACCTTTGTTCCTCCTAATGGATGAACTTATTATTTTCATAATTAATGTGGAAGCTTTAAGCACTCAGCGGGGAATGGACATTACACAAAGATTTTTACTCAGCCATCAAACTTTTATGGTCATCGATGAATCTACAACCATTAAAAATCCCAAAGCCATTAGAACTAAAAATATTATTAAAATGAAAGACAGGGCAAAATACAAAAGAATTTTAACAGGGATGCCCGTTACAAAAACCCCCTTGGATCTATACTCACAATGTTATTTTTTAGATCCTTACCTATTGGATTTTTCTTCCTATTATGCATTCAAATCTCGTTACACTATTTCAAGGAAAGTGCATTTGCCCGGAAGGCATTCTTTTGATCAAGTGTTAAAGTATATTAGATTGGACGAATTAAATAAGACACTGGAGAAATTTTCCACGAGGGTTCTTAAATCCGACTGCCTGGATCTGCCAGAAAAAATTTATTTAAAAAGAAACATTCAGCTTACACCCGAACAGCAAAAAGCTTATTTGGAAATGAAGAAGTATGGAATTGCCCTACTAGGAAAAGGACAAACAATGTCCGCGGTAAATGCCCTGGCGCAACTCATACGGCTACATCAGATTACATGCGGTCACGTCAAAACAGATGATCAGCAAATTCGCTCCATTAAAAATAATAGAATCGAGGAGCTCCTTTCCGTCCTGGAAGAAACTAATGATGAAAAGGTAATTATATGGGCCGTTTATCGCTATGACATCCAAGAGATTGAAAGGCAGTTGCGTAAAAAATATGGGGCTGAAAGTGTGGTGACCTTTTATGGCGATACTAAGGCAGAAACACGGCAAGAAATTGTTAATGAGTTTCAAGACAAAGATTCTCCTTTGCGTTTCTTCATCGCTAATCCTCAGACAGGTGGCTATGGATTAACATTGACAGCCAGCCATACCGTTATTTATTATAGCAACAGTTATGACTTGGAGATTAGAATGCAATCCGAGGACCGCGCCCATAGGATCAGCCAAACAGAAAAAGTAACATACATTGATCTGATTGCTGAAAAAACAGTTGATGAAAAAATTGTTAAAAGTTTACGAAATAAAATTAATCTGGCAACAGAAGTACTAGGAGAGGAAATGAAACAATGGCTCGTATAATAGAGAAACCAAATAATTGGTACAAGAAAGAAAGGAAAGAAGTGGAGTTCACCAAAAGAAAATGCCTTCCGTGCGGGAAGATGTTTGATAGTTGGGGAGTGGGTAATAGAATTTGCAAAGAATGCAAAACAAGTTCCGCCTACAAGGACGCCATTAATACCACTTCGATAAAACTGTGATGCCTAAAAAAACATTAAAAGAAAGAATTCTTAAAAGTTTGCTAGATGTAGGTGAAAAAGCCTTACGTGATCCTCGAACCCATCGAGAGCTCGTGACACGCAAACGTTGGGAACGTTTAAAATACATTTGGGAAAAAAGATATGAAACTAATTAAAAAATATAAATATAAAAAATTTAACCGCATTGACGGGGAAAAGCGTGTGTATCAAACAGGGAAAATAAAAGTTCCCTCGGTCACTACCATCCTAAAGCAAACTCAATCTGAGGAAAAAACCAAGTCCTTGGAAAAATGGAGAAAACGTGTTGGGAAAAAGGAAGCGGATAAAATAAGGGATGACGCTGGAGCTCTGGGAACGGCTCTTCATAAATGCTTAGAAAAATATATTCTTAATAAAAGAGATTTAAAATATTTTGATGATACTCCCTTAGGAAGGCGCGCACGAAAAATGGCTAATATTATCATTGGCAGAGCTTTCTTTAATATTGATGAAGTATGGGGATGCGAAGTTCATTTGGCGGGAGAAAATTATGCGGGAACAACAGACGTGGTTGGAATCTTTGACGGCAAACCAGCCATCATCGATTTTAAGCAAACCAACAGGCCAAAACGCGAAGAATGGATCGAGGACTATTATCTTCAATTAACCGCTTACGCCCTGGCGCATAATTATTCCTTTGGAACAAATGTTAGCCAAGGCTATATTTTAATGTGCAGCCGTGAAGGATATTTTCAGCAATTTCATTTAACACCGGATATGTTTCCTGTGTATTCAGAGAAATGGAAAAAAAGACTCGAGGATTATTATGCGTGAGTATGTAGTTTATGGCCAAAAATATCCTTGGATTCCTGGTGAGTATAGAAGTAATTATGATCCAGATATAGATGCACCAAATATTTTGGAAGCAGTGAAAATATATAATGAAAAACCTCGAAATGAATATTACGCGTATAGTGCCCGTTGTATTATGTGGAGCGAATCCTGGCAGTTGCCAGACGCAGATTTTAAACGTATGAGAA
>CAYXLK010000026.1:0-8136 GCA_964465855.1 uncultured Candidatus Pelagibacter sp.
GATCTTTCAAAAAAAATTTCTTCATGACCTCGAATATGTAAATTGTCATAAGCAGACAATTTTGCAGTACCAACTATACCAACTTGTGCATGATCTTCTTTTGAAATTTTGTAAATATAAAATGAATTATTATTATCTTTGGTCAGTATTGATTTTGTTTTCATTAATTCAAATTGTTCTTTTGATTTTGAATTATTTTCTGCATTAAAAACATTTAAATAACTCCATGGGTTATTTTTTTTGTGATCTAAAATAATTTCTTTTGATAAATGATCTATGCTAGCAATAGCTACAGAAGAAGCATTTTCTTCTGTTGGTCTTAATCCCTTAAAAGGATTTATAAAATGCATGATGATATTTAATTAATAATAACAAATAGAACAATTCTATTTTTTAGATATAATTTCTACAAATATAGATTATTTTTTATGCAATTTTAGGCAGTTTTTCGAGAGCTTTATTCACTGCAGCTTCGTTATAGCTATCGTCTGAAAGTTTATTATCAAAATAATCTCCATAAGCCTGCATATCAAAATGACCGTGACCACATAAATTGAAAAGAATTGTTTTCTTTTCTCCATTTTTTTTACATTCAAGAGCAGCATCTATTGTTCCTTTTACAGCATGAGTAGCTTCTGGAGCCGGAACAATTCCTTCTGCATTTGCAAACTTTACACCAGCATCAAAACATTCTTTTTGACCAAAGGCTTTAGCTTCAATAGCTCCTATATCTACAAGATGACTTACCATTGGTGCCATACCATGATATCTCAAACCACCAGAATGAGTTGATGGCGGCATAAAAGAAGATCCCAAAGTATGCATTTTAACTAAAGGTGTTCGATTTCCTGTATCTCCAAAATCATACGCAAATTTACCTTTTGTTAAAGAAGGACAAGATTTAGGTTCGCAAGCTATTGCTTTAATATCTTTTTTTTCTCTAAATTTTTTCCCAAGGAATGGAAATACTAATCCGGAAAAATTACTTCCGCCACCTGTACATCCAACCAATATGTCTGGATAATCATCCGCCATTTCCATTTGAATTATTGCTTCATTGCCAACTATGGTTTGGTGCATTAATACATGATTTAATACACTGCCAAGAGAATATTTAGTTGATTCATCTTGTGCAGCCATTTCTACGGCTTCTGAAATAGCTATACCTAAACTTCCTGAACTATTTGGATCTTTTTCTAAAATTGCTTTACCTGTTGGAGTTCGATTAGATGGGCTAGCATAACAATTGGCTCCGAATGTTTGCATAATCATTTTTCTGTATGGTTTTTGTTCGTAGCTTACTTTAACCATATAAACATCTAGCTCGATTTTAAAAATTGAACATGCAAAAGCGAGAGAGCTTCCCCATTGGCCCGCACCTGTTTCAGTTGTAATTTTTTTTGTACCTTCTTCTTTGTTGTAAAATGCTTGAGCAATCGCAGTATTAGGTTTATGGCTTCCTGTGGGGCTTACACCTTCATATTTATAATATATTTTAGCAGGAGTATCTAAAGCTTTTTCAAGTTTTCTTGCTCTATACAACGGTGATGGCCTCCATTGTTTATAAATTTCTCTAACAGGCTTTGGAATTTCAACTTCTCTTTCTTGAGAAACCTCCTGTCCAATAAGAGCCATGGGAAATAAAGGTGCCAAATCATCTGGACCAACCGGCTTAAGTGTACCCGGATGAAGCACTGGTGAAAGAGGTTTTGGAAGATCAGCTGCAATATTATACCAAGTTTTTGGCATTTTGCTTTCTTCTAAAAAATATTTTATTGTGTCAGACATAATTTATATTTTTTTGAGTTTGTATTTTATCTCAAAAAAAATCAAGTGCTTATTTATGAATGATGATTTAAAAAAACAAGTAATTGAATATTCAATTAAACTAAATAAATCAAACCTATCTCCTCTTAGGTCGGGAAATTTATCTATACGAGCAAAAATAGATGATGAAGAAGGTTTTTATATAACACCTTCTGGTGTTAAATATGAAAATTTAAAAATTAGCGATATAGTTTTTCTATCAATCAATAAAGAATACGACAATTTAACAATTGTAAATTCTAGCCTGAACCCGTCCTCTGAATGGAGATTTCATCAAGATATATATAAAAAAAAATCTGAAGCAAAAGCAATTGTTCACACTCATTCACCTCATGCAACAGCGATATCGACTCATCAAAAGTCAATTCCTCCTTTTCATTACATGATTGCATTGATGGGCGGTGATGACATAAAGTGTGCAGAATATGCAACTTTTGGAACAAAAGAATTATCTCAAAATATTATAAAAGCTCTTGAAAATAGAAAAGCATGTCTAATGGCAAATCACGGACAGATTGCATTTGGAGAAAATTTATCAAAAGCTTTTGAACTTGCGCAGGAAGTAGAAAACATTTGCCACCAATACTTTCTTGCTATAAAGCTAGGGGAACCAAAGAATCTAACTTTTGCGGAAATGCAGAAAATTTTGGAAAAAGTAAAAGGTTATAAGAGGGCATAATTTTTTATGGCTAAGGTTGGGGAACACATAACTGTAGATATCATTGGCACAACTAGTGAGTATGAACCGTCTTTCTTTGAAGTTTTAGTTCATAAAATAGCTGAAAAAGCAAAAGTTACTGTTTTAAATATTTCACAATATAAATTTGAACCGCAGGGATTTACAATTTTAGCTTTACTTGCTGAAAGCCACATAAGTTTTCATACTTTTCCAGAGAAAGAAATAATAAGTTTTGATTTTTTTACCTGTGGAAAAATAAGTCCTTCTATTGCAATTGATATAATTAAAAAAGAAATTAAACATAAAAGGATTGTTAAAAAGGAATTTAACAGAGATACAAAAGCTTTATATCGCGATATTTATAGTTCTCCTGGTTTACAAAAATCATATGTTGTAAATGATGTTCTTGAGGATTTTAAATCTAAAGCTGGCCAACATATAGAAATTTTAGAGCTCGAACAATTCGGTAAATCTTTATTTATAGATGGCGAAATTCAAGTTGCAGCGTCAGATGAATATTTATACAGCTCAACCTTTGTTGGTGCTGGCTTAAAATTAAATAAAAATAATGAAAGAGCTGCGATTATAGGTGGTGGCGATGGAGGTGTAGCCAGAGAATGTATTTCAAAAAAATTTAATTTTATAGATTGGTATGAACTTGATCCAGAAGTAATTGAAGTTTGTAATAAGCATTTAGGAGATATAGGAAAAAAAGCTACAGAAAAAAACTCAGTTAAATGTGTATGGGGAAATGCTTTTGAAAGTATTAAATCAGTAAAAAATGATACTTATGATCATATATTTGTTGATCTTAATGATGATCAATTTTGTATAGAATTAGCTGCGAATAATATGGATTCACTTGTTAGGATTTTAAAACCGAAAGGTGTAATAACTACCCAAGTAGGAACCCAAGATAAAAAACCCCAACAAGTTGAAAATTGGTTAAATGTATTCAACCATCACTTTGGTAATACTAAATTATCTAGAGTTTATATACCAAGCTTTGATTGTTCTTGGAACTTTTCTTCATCAATAAATCATTAATTTTTCCTTTTAATTTCCAAAATTTATGAAATACTAATTTTTTTATTAAAGGAGAGAATAATGAATATATTCAAGAAAACTATAATTTCAGTTTTAGCTTCTTTGTTTATTATCGGAAATGTTTATGCTGATAAAATAAGAATTGGAACTGAAGGCGCTTATCCTCCATGGAATTCAAAAAATGAAGCAGGTAAATTAATTGGATTTGAAGTTGAGTTAGCCTGGTCGCTATGTAGATACATGGGAAAACAGTGCGAAATTGTTGAACAAGATTGGGATGGAATGATACCAGCACTTATAATGAGAAAGTTCGATGCCATAATGGCAGGAATGTCAATTACCGCTGAAAGACAAAAAGTAATCAGCTTTTCGCAAGGTTATGCAGACGAAGTTGCTCAATTAGCTGTAATGAAAGGATCTAGTTTAGAAGGAATGGATACGTCTTCAGGTATAAATTTATCCTTAGGTGGTTCTGATGTTAAAAAAGATCTTAAAACACTTACAGCTGCTTTAGCTGGTAAAACTGTTTGTGTACAAACAGCAACTATTCACCAAAACTTCTTAGACTCTGGTGATGTAGGAAGTGTAAATGTGAGAACTTATAAAACTCAAGATGAAGTAAACTTAGATTTAGCTTCTGGCAGATGTGATGCAGCATTAGCTGCTGCTGTTGCCTTTACTGATTACGCTGAGAAATCTGGAAAATCAGTTGTTCTAGTTGGGCCAACTTTTTCAGGTGGAGCATTTGGTAACGGTGTTGGAGTTGGTATTAGACAAGATGATACTGAACTTTTAAAAGCATTTAACAAAGCTATCGATAAAGCAAGAAAAAATGGAGACATTAGTAGAATTGCTACTAAATGGTTCGGTTTTGACGCTTCTATGTAAATATTTTTAGATTTGGCGACTATAATATATAGTCGCCAATCTGTATGGAACTTCTAGCATTTGGAGATACTGGTTGGGGTGACGAATTATTCTACGCCACCCTAATGACCTTAGCTGTTTCGATAGCAGCTATGTTAATTGGTTTTTTATTTGCACTTATATTTACACCTTTAAAATTATCTAAACATAAATCATTAAATTTAATTGGAAATTTCTATACAACGGTTGTCAGGGGTGTTCCGGAACTTTTAGTAATCTACTTATTCTTTTTTGGAGGCAGCGGTGCAATAATGTTTGTCGCCTCAATGTTTGGTTATAATGATTACATTGAAATTAATGCTTTTATCACAGGGTCATTTGCAATTGGTATTATATCAGGAGCTTATTCTACAGAAATTTTTAGAGGTGCAATCCTATCTATAGACAAAGGTCAATTTGAGGCTTCAAAAGTTTTAGGAATAAAAAAACACATACAATTTTATAAAGTTGTTTTGCCACAAATGTTAAGACTAGCAATTCCAAATTTAAGCAATGTTTGGCAAATAACTTTAAAAGATACATCTCTTATTTCTGTTACCGGATTAGTAGAAATAATGAGGCAGTCTTATATAGCGGCGGGATCAACTCGAGATCCTTTATTTTTTTATTCATTTGCTGCAGTTTTATATTTGCTACTAACATATTTTAGCATGAAGTTAATAAACAAATTAGAAGTTAAGTACAGTAGGGGGCACTGATGGATTTTGAATTGATGATGAATAGTTTTCCTCAGTTGCTTAACGCAACTGTTGTTACATTAAAATTATTATCAGCATCATTATTTTTTGGATTATTTATTGGACTTTTATTTGCAGTTTTAAGAATGAATAAAAATCCAATAATAAATAAATTTTCTTATGGTTATTCTTATGTCTTTAGAGGAACGCCACTTTTAGTTCAAATATTCATTATTTATTACGGATTAGGTCAGATAGAATATTTAAGATCAACAGTTTTATGGGTTGTTTTGAAAGAACCCTATTGGTGTGCAATTATTGCCTTTGCATTAAACACAGGTGCTTACACGTCTGAAATCTTAAGGTCAGCATTTCAAACAATTAAACCAGGTTTTATAGAGGCTGGAAAAAGTCTAGGTATATCAAGTAGAATTATTTTTTACAAAATTCAAATACCAATTGCTATCAAACAATCTTTGCCAGCATATGGTAATGAAATAATATTAATGCTAAAGGGAACATCTCTTGCAAGCACTGTTACTCTAATGGATTTAACTGGAGTTGCTAAATATATCATTTCAACAACATTTAGACCGATAGAAGTATTCATTGTGGCAGGAAGCATTTATTTATTTATGACATTTTTAGTACATAATTTCATTAAATTTTTAGAAAGAAGATATAATTATTAAAATGAAAGTAGCTTGTATTCAGTTATCTACAGGGGAAAACTATGAAAAGAATTTTAATCAAATTATTTCTCAAATAAATAAATCAATAAAAAATAAAGCTGATTTAATAATTACACCTGAAACATCTTCAATAATTACAAGTGATAAAAAAATACTATTCAAAAATACTTTTAAAATGTCAGACGATCCTTTAATTAAAAAAATCAAAGAAATTTCAAAAAAAAATGAAAAATGGATTTTATTAGGATCTTTACCAATTAAAGATAAAAAAAAATACAGAAATAGATCAATAATGATTAATCCAAAGGGAAAAATTGTTGCTTACTATGATAAAATTAAAATGTTTGATGTAAAACTTCCAAATAAAGAACAGCACAGAGAAAGCAAAACTTATAAACCTGGCAACAAGCTTGTATCAGTTAAATTACCTTGGGGAAGGTTGGGTCTTACTATTTGTTTTGATTTAAGATTTCCTGAGATTTATAGAAATTTATCTAAAAAAAATTTAAATTTTATTAGTGTCCCATCGGCATTTACAAAAGTTACAGGTAAAAAACATTGGCTGGCTTTATTAAAGGCAAGAGCAATAGAAAATTTTTGTTACATTTTCGCCCCTAATCAAGTTGGAAAAAATACAAAAAAAAGAGAAACATTTGGACATAGTGTAATTATTTCTCCCGATGGAAAAATATTAAAAATAAAAAAAAAGGGCGCAGGTATTATTTATTCAAAAATTGATCCAAATTTATCTTTTGAATTAAGAAAAATTATTCCAAGCTTGGGTTAATACTTGGTATATTCTTTTATTTCTTTAATTTTTGAGCCAGTGTGATTATTTATTTCTAATTTTATTTTAGCACGATCATCATTTAAGAAGTGAACATCTCTAGCAAGTTTAATAAATTTATCGCCAAAATCAGAATTTTTTTCACACAATCTTTTATCATCTTCTATGATCCATAGTTTTACATTGATTTCTTTTAATGATTTGAATAATTCATCTAATTTTTTATCAGATTTAACATTTTGATTTAATTGAACCTTTAAAACATTATATTCATCATTAATGTATTTAAGTTTTTCCGGGTCTTTAATTTTTTCTTGTCTAATTTCTAAAATTGAAAGTTTGTCTAAGAGCTCACCAACTGAGACTTCCACCAAAATTTTATTCATATAAATTATTTTATAGTATGTTAAATTGTTAAAAATATGTCTAATATTTTAATAATCAAACATGGATCTTTAGGAGATATAGCTCAAGCCAGTGGGGCTATTCAAGATATTTCTGAATTTCATAAAGACGATGATGTATATTTATTAACAGCTAAACCGTATTTTGAACTATTTAAAAGAAATCCATATTTAAAGGAAGTACTACTAGATAAAAGATTGTCAAGATTCAATCTAATTTATTTATTTAATCTCATGCGAATTATAAAAAAATATAAATTTGCAAAAGTCTATGACTTACAAAACTCATCAAGAACAAGTTTTTATAAAAGAATTTTATTTCCAAATGCTAATCATAGCATTTGGTCATCTTCTGAAACAACCTTACCTTCTGACAAATCAAAACAAGAATTTGATAAAAATCCTGTCCTTGATAGATTTAAACATCAGCTTGAAACATCAGGATTAAAAACCAATAAAATAATGTTGCCAGATTTTACATGGGCTTGCGAAAATATAGATGAAATTAAAAATAAATATAATTTAGATAAATATATAGTATTATTTCCTTTTTGTTCAGCTCATCTAATTCAAAAAAAATGGCCTTACTACAATGAGCTAATTGAAAAAATAAAAAATCAATATAACGAACAGTATAAAATTGTAGTTGCGCCTGGACCAGAGGAAATTAATAATTCAAAAGAAATAAATGCTTTGTGCGTATTAGATAACGGAAGAGCACTAGATATTTCTCAACTATCTTCATTAATAAATGATAGTTCTTTTGTTATTGCTAACGACACAGGGCCAGCACATATGGCAGCACATTTAAACGTAAAAGGCTTAACTTTATTTGGATCTCATACAACTGCTTATAAAGTTAGTATTGAAAGAGAATATTTCAAAGCAATTCAAGTTACTGACTTAAATAAATTATCTGTGGAAAAAGTTTTTGAAAAAGTTTCTGAAAAAATTTAGCTGTATATTTTATCTGCCAAACCGTAACAAAGAATACCGCTTAAAATTGTAAAAACTAGTGGCGCAATAACCCCTTCATTTGAGTCGTTTTTTATTCCTGTCTTATCAATTTTAATTGAGTAAGTATTTACAATGAAGA
>CAYXLK010000027.1:0-8114 GCA_964465855.1 uncultured Candidatus Pelagibacter sp.
TAGAAGTAATTTGTGACCCAATAATTCCACTTAAAAAAACTGTAATAGTTGCAGCCGTAAAACCAAATACTTGACTAACTGTAAGTAAAAAAAGGTTTTTATTCATTATATCAATTTACACTCTTGTGTATTAATGGCTAATGTATATTGATAAGATCCAACACCACTCAATTCAGCTAAATGGTTTAATTATCAAAAAAAAATTAAAATTGTTCTGACTCTGTTGAGTCCTTCATGGCTGTGGTAGAACTTTTTCCTGAACTTATTGTATTTGAAACTGCATCAAAATAAGATGTTCCTACTTCTCTTTGATGTTTTACACTAGTATATCCATCTTTTTCTCTAGCAAATTCATGTTGCTGAATTTTTGAATATGCAGCCATACCTTCTTGTTTATATTTTTCAGCTAAATCAAAAATTGCAATATTTTGAGTATGAAATCCAGCTAATGTAATAAATTGAAATTTGTAACCCATTTCACCAATCTTCTGTTGAAATGTTGCAATCTCTTCATCTGATAAATGTTTCTTCCAATTAAATGATGGAGAACAGTTATAAGCAAGAATTTTTCCTGGGAATTTTTTATGTATTGCATCAGCAAACTTTTTAGCTTCCATTAAATTGGGAGTAGCAGTTTCACACCACATCAAGTCAGCGTAAGGAGCATAAGCTAAGCCTCTTGATATTGCTTGATCAATTCCATCCTTAACATAAAAGAAACCTTCAGGAGATCTTTCACCCGTTAAAAAAGGTTTATCATTTTCGTCAAAATCATTCGTTATAAGTTTTGCAGCATTAGCATCAGTTCTTGCCAAAATAATAAGTGGAACATCAGAAATATCTGAAGCCAATCTTGCTGATTTTAGATTCTTAACCATTGTGCTAGTTGGAACCAAAACTTTTCCACCCATGTGACCACATTTTTTTTCACTTGCTAACTGATCTTCAAAATGTACGCCAGCGGCACCTGCTTTTATAAATTTTTTTGTTAATTCAAATACATTTAATGGTCCTCCAAATCCCGCTTCACCATCTGCAATAATTGGTAACAAATAATCTACTCTATCTTTTTCTTTCATTTGACCATCGGTTAATTCCATATGTTGAATTTGATCAGCTCTTATTAAAGCATTGTTCATTGCTTCAACTAATTTTGGAGCACTATCATAAGGATACAAAGATTGATCTGGATACATCTCTCCTGCGCTATTTGCATCGGCAGCTACTTGCCAACCACTAAGATATATAGCCTTAAGACCAGCTTTTGCGTGCTGAACAGCTTGGTTGCCAGATAAAGAGCCCAATGTATTAACGTACGACTCAGTATTTAATAAAGTCCAAAGTTTTTCTGATTGTTGTTTAGAAATCGAATACTCAATCTTGATTGATCCTTTTAATCTTTCAACTTCTTCTGAGGTATAATCTCTCTTGATACCTGAAAATCTTTTTAATTTATAGGATACGCTACCCTTCGCTGACATTTATTGCCTTTCTGATTAAATTACCAATTTAAGAGTTTTGATTATGTTCATCACTTTCAGAGCTCAACTCATTCATGCCGCTTGAGCCCCAATCGCAATGATCATCTCTAAGATAGATTCCTCTAGATTTGTGTTCTTTAATTTCTTGCTCTGTTATTTGGTTTTTGGTGTTTTTGTTAAATTCGTTCATGTAAATTTTATAATTTACAATCTTTACAAAATAAAGATATTATTACTTTTCTCTTGTAAACATTATAAATTTTTTGTAAATATTAATTTACAAAATTTACAAATAGAAAATTTATGAGCATAGAAAGTATGAAAATTGGACCAAAAATAAAGGCATTTAGAAGACAGCTTGGATTGCAAGCAAATAAATTAGCGGAAGACTTGGGTATATCTCCAAGCTACTTAAACTTAATTGAAAGCGGAAAAAGAAAAATAGATGGAGATTTGCTACTTAAAGTTTGTGACAAATTAAAAATTCAATTATCAGACCTTACATCCAAGTCAGATCTAAATTTATATAATAATATTTCTGAAATTTTAGACGATTCACTATTTGAAGATTTGGACATTCTTGCTCCAGAAGTAAAAGATTTAGTATCAACAAATCCAAAAATTGGAAGGGCAATTCTTAGACTTGGTGATATTTTAAAAAAGAAAGATCATGAATTAGTTAATAAAATTGAAAAACTTTCTGGAAAAATTGTAGATAACAGAAAAAATTCTTTTCCTGGTGAACTTATAGCAGATTTTATACAAGTAAATAAAAACTACTTTCCTAAATTAGAACAATTTGCAGAAAAAATATTTTCTGATATTCAAAAAAATAATAGATCTAGATATACGTCTCTATGCGAATATCTTTATTCTAAGTATTCTATTACGGTTAAAGATGTAATTCCGGAAGATAACAAACTTTTTTCGAAAATTTACCATAAAAATAAAAAAGAACTTTTATTAAGTGATTATAATTCATTAGAAACTAAAAAACTTTATGCTGCAGCTCAAATAGCACAAGAAGGTGCATCTAAAGAAATAAATGAATACTTAGAAACTTTTAAATTTCCTTCAGAAGAATCTAAAAATTTAGCAATAGTTGCACTACTTAATTATTGCGGAGCTGCAATTTTAATGCCTTATAAATTATTTCATACCGAATGTAAGAAATTAAAATATGATTTAGAGCTATTACAAAATACATTTGCAACTTCATTTGAACAAGTTGCTCATAGGGTTACCTGTTTACAAGATCCTAAACTTTCTGGGATTCCTTTTCATATGTTAAGAGTAGATATGGCTGGAAATATTTCAAAAAGATTTTCAATGTCAGGAATTGAAATACCAAGATATGGTGGAGCGTGCCCTAGATGGAATGTTTATTCGGCTTTTTCAAGACCAAATGTTATTCAAGTAGCTGTTAGTAAAATGACAAATGGTGAAAAATATATTTGTATTGCAAGAACTGTTGAAAAGGGAATTGGAAAATTTGGAAAACCAAAAGGAATGTTATCAATTGGTCTGGGTTGTGAATCTAAATACGTAAAAGATTTTATTTACACAGAACATGTAGACGTAAATGATAAAAAAATAGAAACTCCTATTGGTGTTTCTTGTAGAACTTGTGACAGACTAGATTGTGCTCAAAGAGCATTTCCTCCACTTCATAAAAAATTTGATGTAGATATAAATAACAGGGGCGTTTCTGTTTTTGTAAACGAATAAATATTTATTCTTATATAATGGAAAATAAGGTTTTCTTTATAATAATATTTGGAACTATTATGCATGCTATCTGGAATGCTATGGTTAAAAAGCATTCAGATAAAACAATTGCAGTTTCAGCAATTGTGCTTGGACATGTTCCATTGGCAATCATAGCAATAATTATATTTCCCATGCCTTCTCTTGAAAGTATTCCTTACATTATCGCAAGTGCGATTATTCACCAGGGTTATCAATGGTATTTACTTTCAGCTTATCAAATTGGAGATTTTACAAAAGTTTATCCAATTTGCAGGGGTTTTGGTCCACTGGTTGCTACATTTATTTCGTTAATTTTTTTGGGTGTTATATTTGATGTTCCAATAATTATTTCAATTCTGCTGGTTTGTGTTGGAATTATGCTTTTAGGTTTTAAAGTAGAAAACAATGAAAATAACTCAAACATCATAAAATATTCTCTCCTAACTGGTTTATTTATTGGTCTTTATTCTTTAGTTGATGGTTATGGGGCCAGAATAAGTTTATCTGCAATTTCTTATATGAGCTGGTCTTTTGCACTTAGTGCATTGATTTTTCCTTTTTTATTAAAATATAAAAAAGAGCAAAATATTATTTCTAGAATAATTAAAGACGGGAAATTAATTTTTTGGATTGGCGGATCATTATCTTTTATTATTTACATTATTGTTGTTTGGGGATTTACAAAAGCACCTATTCCTATGGTAGCGGCATTAAGAGAAACAAGTATATTTTTTTCCATATTTATTGGATATTTCTTTTTAAAAGAAAAGATTGCACTAACAAAGATATTTTCTATTGTATTAATCCTTGTTGGAGTTATCGGTTTAAAATTATTTTAAAACCAATTATTTGGAATGATTATATAGTGAATTGCAAGCACTATTCCAACCGATACACTTAAACCAAAGATCATTTTGATAAAATCTTTTCCAATTAGTGGGAAAACATATTTAAATTTATAATCCTTATTCATTGTTGAAATTGCTAATTCTCGACCACATAATAATCCAACAAATACCCAAGTTGTTGACATGGGAAGATCATTTAATTCTTTAAAGTAAAATAAAACTAAAGCATAGATTACATTAATAATAGTGGCTGATCTTGCGTATCTAGTTCCAGTTTTATCCAAAACTACCTTTTGTATAGGCCCTCCATGAATATAAAAAATATAAAATAGTAGAATTGTAAAGTAGATCATTACTGCAATCAGAAGAATAGGACTCAACTGTCTTGGTAAGTATACGGCTATATTAGCAACGTCGTGGGATAACCATACCCACCATAACCACCCAGAGGTAACCCAAACACTGTTTCGCCAAAAACCTATCCATTTGTCATCAACTTCATCAAATTTTTCATTAATAAATTTTGATATTGTTATCCAAGCAATATAAGCAACTACTGTTGCTAAACCGTAGCCAACAACACTTTTCATTAACATTTTTTCTAAAACTACTGTCGATGCAAAAGCAGATAAAACTAAAAAAGTAGTAGAAACCGGAATACCAATTCTTGTTAACAATAATAATATTGCAGGAGCAACTGCGTGATACCATTGTATTTCTTTGTAAGGTATTCTTGTTAATCTTCCATATGAAATATCGCCATCATAGGCATACCAACCCCATCCAAGAGCTATAATCATCACAAATGATGCGGAAGCAGCTAGCGTGTACCATTTAAACCATTTTTGTTTGGATGCTATAAATGTTCCTAATGTTTGAATTGAGTCGTTTCCAATAACACTATAGCCAGCCAAACCAAATCCAATAATAGTGTAGATTAATGTTAGCTCCATTTTTTTGTTTATATTTTTTTTTTTATTAATTACAAATTTTATTTTAAAGATATAATACTACCTTAGGTTTAAATTTTAATAGCTCAATAGCTATAGTAGAATATTAATTTTTATCTATGAAAAAACTTTGGTCTGCCAGTAACTCACAAATAAAAAATTCTAATCTTGCAAATTATGAAGATTATATAAATCTAAGATACAACCAAAAGTTCAAACGAAAATATAATAATATATTGTCATGGAGTATAAAAAATTCAGACAAGTTTTGGGAATCTATATGGGATTATTGCAATGTAAAAGGTAGGAAAGGAAAAGTTAATTTAACTAAATCAAAAACGTTTTATAAAAACTACTTTCTTTCTGATTATAAATTAAATTTTGCAGAAAATTTATTGTCTAAAAATGATAATTCTAAAGCTATATCCTTTGTTAGCGAAAATGGTTATAAAGAAAAGAGATCTTGGAGAGAACTAAATATTAATTCTAATAAAATAATTAGCTTTCTAAAATCAAATAACACAAAGAGTGGTGATAGAGTTGCCGCTTACCTTCCAAATATAATAGAAACAGTAGAGTATTTTATTGGTACAACCGCTATTGGAGCAATTTGGTCATCTTGCTCTCCAGACTTTGGTGTTAAGGGTGTAATAGAAAGATTTGCTCAAATAAAACCTAAGATTTTAATTATTGCAGATAGATATTATTATAATGGAAAAGAAATAAATATAATTGAAAAACTTCCTGAAATAATAAGGAAAATTAATTCTATCAAAAAAGTTGTAGTTTTAAATTATCCTGGAAAGAAAATAACAAAATTTAAAAAAATCAAATCAATTAAATATTTTTATTCAAAGGATATAAAAAATATAAAACAAACAAATCATACATTTAAAAAATTTAGTTTTAACCATCCTCTTGCTATACTTTATTCAAGCGGAACAACTGGAAAACCTAAATGTATTTGCCATAGATCTGGTGGGGTACTTCTTCAACATTTAAAAGAACATCAGTTGCATTGTGAAATTAAACCTGGTGATAATATTTTTTATTTTACTACATGTGGGTGGATGATGTGGAATTGGTTAGTAAGTTCTCTTGCTTCAAAAGCCTCTATTCTTCTTTATGATGGTTTCCCAATGTATAAAAAAAATGATTTATTACTTAGAGTGGCTGGTAAAGAAAAAATTAGTCTACTTGGTGTCAGTGCAAAATATATTGATAGTTTAAATAAACTAAATCTTAAAATTAAAAAGAAAGTAAATCTTAAAAATCTTAAAATGATTTGCTCTACTGGTTCACCTTTGTCTAAAGATGGTTATGAATATATTTATAATAGCGTTAAGAAGAATGTTCATCTTTCATCTATTTCTGGAGGAACTGATATTGTTTCATGTTTTGTTTTAGGAAATATATATCAACCTCTCTATTCGGGAGAAATACAAGGCAATGGTCTTGGTTTAGATGTGAAAGTTTATAACGAAAAAGGAAAATCTAAAATTAATAAAAAAGGTGAATTAGTATGCGCCTCGCCTTTCCCTTGTATGCCAATTAAATTTTGGGAAGATAAAAACAATAAAAAATTTGAAAAAGCTTATTTTAAAAGATTTAAAAATACTTGGTATCATGGGGATTACGCGCTTAAAACAAAAAAAGGTGGATATATAATTTATGGAAGATCTGATGCAACATTAAACCCAGGTGGCGTAAGATTAGGAACGGCAGAGATCTATTCTGAGGTTGAAAAGTTCAAAGAAGTAAGAGAGTCTATAGTAGTAGGTCAATCTTGGGATAATGATATTAGAATAATTTTGTTTGTAATTTTGAATAACAAGTACGCGCTTAATGAAAACTTAAAACTCAAAATGAAAAAACAAATTCGATATAATGCTTCTCCAAGACACATTCCAGCTAAGATAATTCAAGTAAGTGATATACCTAGAACAAAGAACGGTAAAATAGTAGAATTAGCTGTAAAAAATATAATAGAAGGCAATCAAATTAAAAATAAAGAGGCCTTGGCAAACCCTAAAATTCTTGATGAATTTAAAAATATAAAAGAATTAAAGCAATAATGATCAAAGATATTATAAAAAATTTAAAACCTTCCTCTACTCTTCTTATTAATGAAGTTTCTAATAAAATGGAAAAGGATGGAAAAAAAGTATTTAAATTTGGTTTTGGCCAATCTCCATTTAAAGTTCCTGTAGATGTAGTCGCTGAATTAAAAAATCATGCACACCAAAATAGCTATTTGCCTATGCAAGGCTTGAAGGAGTTAAGAGATTCTATTGCA
This sequence comes from uncultured Candidatus Pelagibacter sp., assembly GCA_964465855.1. Lineage (GTDB taxonomy): Bacteria > Pseudomonadota > Alphaproteobacteria > Pelagibacterales > Pelagibacteraceae > Pelagibacter. The sequence continues at coordinate 7,325 of CAYXLK010000027.1, forward strand.
AAATATATATCTTCAAAAAAGAATTTTGAATATAAGTCTGACAATATAATTGTTGGTCCTGGATCAAAAGAACTTATGTTCTTGCTTCATATACTTTTTGATGGTGAAATTATTCTGCCAGCTCCAAGCTGGGTATCTTACGCTCCACAAGCAATCATAGGAAGAAATAAAATTAAATGGCTAGAGTGTTCTAGTGAAAATAATTGGTTTCCAACAGCCACCGAATTAGAAAAACTATTAATAGAAAATAAAGATCAAAAATATTTATTATTTTTAAATTCACCTAATAACCCATCTGGTCAAATTTGTGGTAATTTAGATGAGTTAGCTGCATTGTCAAAAAAATATAATTTATATTTTTTATCTGATGAAATTTATTCAGAATTATCATTCGAAAATAATTACCAGTCGATATCAAGTTATGCTCCTGATAGAACAATAATTAGCACTGGTTTAAGTAAATGGTGCGGAGCTGGAGGGTGGAGATTAGGATATTTTATAATTCCAAATAGTTTATCAATTATTACTAATCAACTTAAAGTTTTAGCAAGTGAAACTTTTTCTTCTGTTAGTGCTCCAATACAATATGCAGCAATTGCAGCTCATGAAAATAATCATGATGAATATATAAATAAATCTAAAAATATATTTAAATCTGTAGGAAATTATGTCTATAAAAATTTAAAATCAAACAATGTTTTAATTAATAAACCTCAAGGAGGATTTTATTTATTGCCCGAATTTATTAATAAGAAATTTTCTTCATCCAGTGAACTATGCAATAATATTT
>CAYXLK010000028.1:0-8078 GCA_964465855.1 uncultured Candidatus Pelagibacter sp.
CTAGAGTGTTAGGAAGATTGCCATGCCAAACAAGATAGGCAACTTCTTCAAATCTACAATTTTCGCAAAGATCTTGTACCGGATATCCTCTGTAAGTTAATGAATTAATATCAGGCATTACTTTAGAAATAGTTGTTTCATCAACAACAATTCCTATTAAACCTTTTTTTATATCATCTTTTTTTTCATCATTACTCATTATTCGTGACCATCTAGGAATTATATTTTTCATATTTAACCAAACTTTTTTTTGCCATAACACCCATTATTCGTGACCCTCTGTGTTAAAATTATAAATTTTTTCATCTAAAGAATTATATTTTTCATATTCTACTAATTCATATAATCTTTTTCTTGTTTGCATTTTATCAATAATGTTGTTTTGGTGTCCATCCTTAAAAATGACACGTAAACCATCTTCAACACTTTTCATGGCCAATCTTTGTGTAGTTACAGGATAAATTACTATATTATATCCTAAGTTTTCCAAATCTTTGTAGTTCAATAATTTAGATTTACCAAATTCAGTCATATTAGCTAATAAATATGAATTAAGAGATTTTCTTACTTTTTCAAATTCATTTTCGTTTTCCAATGCTTCTGGGAAAATAATTTCAGCCCCAACATCAATATATGCTTTACATCTTTCGATCATTTTATCTAATCCTTCAACAGATTTAGCATCGGATCTTGCAATAATTTTAAAATTTTTATCTCTCTTTGCGTTCACACATTCTTTTATTTTTTTAATCATTTGTTCAGCTGGAATCAGTTCTTTATTTTCTAGATGTCCACATCTTTTTCTTTCAATTTGATCTTCTAAATGAACTCCAGAAATGCCAAAATTTTCAAAAGCTTCTATTGTTTCTTTACATGACTTAAAACCTGTATCTATATCAACGATAGTTGGTAAATTTGTAACTCTCGCAATTTGTTTTGATCTATAACTAACATCTTTTAGTGTTGTAAGACCAATATCAGGATAACCTAAATCATTAGACATTACTCCTCCTGAAATATAGATTGCATCATAACCAATTTCCTCAATTACTTTTGCAGTTAACGGATTATAAGCTCCAGGAACTCTTAAAATTTTATTTGATTTTAATTTATTATCTAAATCAATTCTTTTTTCTTCTGGTTTCTTATTAATAAAATGCATTAGAAAATAGATTTTTTATTATTTTTTTTAATTTTTCTTTTACTTATTTCGATATTCAGTTTATCTAAATTACCAGCTTTAAGTTTTGTTAAATTTTGTACTACTTTTAAAAATCTTTGACTTTCATTTTTTGTGAGAACTCTATTAGTTAATGTTTTAAATTTTTTTATATAATTTTCTCTTTTAAATGGTCTAGCACCATAAGGATGAGCATCGGCTCGTTCTAATTGTTCTGAAATTTTTTTTCCATTGTTTAATGTGATAATTACTCTAGCTCCAAATGATTTATTTTTTGGATTGGGATCGTGATATTTTTTAGTCCATTTTTTATCTTCATGTGTAGTTATAGATCTCCAAAGCTTTACAGTACTTTTCCTATTTGATCTTGATTTACGATAGGATTTTTCATGATTCCAATCGCCATCTTCTAAAGCTACAGCAAAAATATACATTATAGAGTGATCTAATGTTTCTCTGCTAGCATTTGGATCCATTTTTTGAGGATCATTTGCACCTGATCCAATAACATAATGTGTATGATGACTTGTATATATATCAATTTTTTTGATTTGATTTAGATATTTAATTTTAGATTTTAATTTTTTTGCAATATCTATAAGTGCTTGCGCTTGGTATTCAGCTGAATATTCTTTTGTATATGTTTCAAGAATAGCTTTTTTTTCTTCATTTTTTTTTGGCAATGGAACCATATAATTTGCTTTTTTTCCATCTAATATTCTAGCAATCACACTATCTTCACCTTCATAAATTGGGCTAGGACCACCTTCACCTCGCATTGCACGGTCCACTGACTCTATGCCTAGCTTTCCAGCATGTGCTGGAGCAAATGCTTTCCAACTTGAAATTTCTCCTTTTCTTGATTGTCTAGTTGAAATTGTAATATGTAATGCTTGTTGTATTGCTTGATAGATTGTTTCAGTATTTAATTTTAACATAGAACCAATTCCTGCAGCAACACTTGGTCCTAAATGTGCAATATGATCTACTTTATGTTTGTGTAAACAAATCCCTTTAACTAAATTTACTTGAACTTCATAAGCGGTAATTATTCCTTTCAATAAGTCTAATCCATTTTTTTTTAATTGCTGTGCCACTGCTATTAGAGGAGGAATATTATCTCCAGGATGACTGTAATCAGCTGCTAAGAAAGTATCGTGAAAATCTAATTCTCTTACAGCCGTACCATTTGCCCAAGCAGCCCATTCGCAGTCAAATTTTTTTTTTGAGTTTATTCCAAATATTGTTGCTCCATTTTTTCTCGGGTGAGCTAAAGCCATTTCTCTAGATGAGATAACTGGCTTTCTATTTAAGGAGGCAATAGCAACTGAGGCATTATCGATAATTCTATTAATAACCATATCTATAGAATCTTTATTCAATTTTGCATTATCACTTGCTATTTCAGCAATTTTCCAAGCTAATTGTTTTTTTTTATGTAGTTTTACTTTTGATGGATAAACTTTAACTTTATGAGATATCACTTTAACTCCTTAAGGATAGTTATTTACAGCTAGCTTGCGATTTAATCAATATTAATGATGAAAATATTTACTTAAGATTTCTTCAATACCTATAAAATCTGAGATTAAATAATCATGGTGTATTTCTGATGTTGTTTTTTCAGTATATCCATTTTCAATTAAAATAAATGGAACACCAGCAGATCTAGCTGTTTCTGAATCAGTTTCGCTATCTCCAATCATTATTGATTTTTTCACATTTCCTTGCATTATTTCAATCACATTTGTTAAATGTCTTGGATCTGGTTTGCAATAATCGAATGTATTGCTTCCTGCAATATATTCAAAGTAATGATTAATTTTGATTTGTTTTAATAAATCTACTGCTAGATATTCTTGTTTATTAGTACAAACGCCTAAAGAAATATTATTTTTTTTTGACCATTTTAAAAAATTTTCTACTCCATTTAATAATTTGCTTTCAACACATATATTTTTTGAATAATAATCTATAAATTCATTAACCATATCTTTTTTTATTTTATCATCATCAATTTTGTTGAGGTTTTTTTGAGCCTCTCCCCATACAGATCTAGTTATTAATGAACTAGCTCCTTTGCCAACGAGTTTTTTTATGTCATTTTCATAGTTAGTTTTAAAACCAAATTTTTTCATTACATGATTGTGTGCATTTATTAAATCTGGCGCTGTTTCAATTAATGTACCGTCTAGATCTAAAACTATTGTTAATTTTTGACTCATTTTTAAAGTATTAATAAGAAATAATTTGTGACTTAATTATACCATTAACTTAATTATATATATTTTCAAATGAAGCAAGAATTAATTCAAAAAAAACTAAGGAATAAATTTTTAAAACAAGGTGTTAAAATGATATCACCAGAAACTGTATTTTTTTCAAACAAAACAAAAATAGGCAAAAATGTTTTGATTGAACCTTATGTAGTTTTCATAGGAAATGTACTTTTGAAAAACAATATAACAATTAAATCTTTTTCACATTTAGAAGATGTGAAAGTTGAAAATTACGTCAAAATAGGTCCATATGCCAGACTTAGACCTGGTAGTATTTTAGAGGAAGGATCTAGAGTCGGAAATTTTGTTGAAGTTAAAAAAAGTAAAATTGGAAAAAATTCAAAAATAAATCATTTATCTTATGTTGGGGATGCTAATCTCGGTAGAAATGTAAATGTAGGAGCTGGAACTATAACTTGTAACTATGATGGGTTTAAAAAAAACAAAACTAAAATTAACAACAATGCATTTATTGGTTCAAATACTTCTTTAGTAGCTCCCGTAACAATTAATGAGAGGAGTGTTGTAGGAGCAGGTTCAGTCATAACAAGAAATGTAAATAAAAAATCTTTAGCAATAGCTAGAGCAAAACAAATTGAAATTAAAAATTATAAAAGAAAAAAATAAATGTGTGGAATTGTAGGAATTATAAGTACTAAAAACGTTACAAGTTCAATACTAAATTCTCTAAGAAAATTAGAGTACAGAGGTTATGATTCCGCTGGTATTGCAACTTTAGAAAGTAGAATAATTAAAGAAGTAAAGTGTGAAGGCAGAGTAGATGCTTTAGAATCAAATCTCACAAAACAAAATCTGGAGGGAAATGTCGGAATAGGACATGTCAGATGGGCAACACATGGTGTGCCAAGCACTATTAATGCACATCCGCATTCATCTGATAAAGTTTCTGTAGTTCACAATGGTATAATTGAAAATTCAACAATCCTTAAAAAATTATTAGTTAAAAAAGGTTATACTTTTAAATCTCAAACAGATACTGAAGTTATCGTACATTTAATTACTGATTATTTAAAAAAAAATGATTTAAAAAATTCTATAATTAAAATGCTTAAGAGAATTCATGGAAGTTTTGCACTAGGTATAATTTTTCAAGATCAACCAGACTTAATTGTAGGAGCCAGAAGAGGCTCTCCTTTAGCAGTTGGATACGGCCCAAATGAAAATTATTTAGGATCAGATTCTTATGCTTTAAAATCAATGACAAATAAAGTTGCGTATTTAGATGATAATGAATTTTGTATAATCAAAAAAGACAACGTAGAATTTTTTGACGCAAAAGGAAAAAAAATTAATAAAAAAGTTCTAGAACTTTCAAAAAATGATCAAGAATATGAAAAAGGTGATTACAAGCATTTTATGGCTAAAGAAATTGATGAACAGCCTACTACTATTAAAAATTGCATTAATGAATATGTAGACAAAATTAGTAATTCAATAAACATCTATAACTTTCCATGGAAAAAAAATGATATATCATCAATATTATTAATAGGATGTGGTACAGCTTATCATTCATGTTTAATGGCAAAATATTGGTTTGAAGAAATGACGAACCTTGATGTAAATGTAGATATAGCTTCAGAGTTTAGATACAGAAAAAATAAATTTAAAAAAGATTGCTTGTATATTTTTGTATCCCAGTCAGGAGAAACTGCAGATACATATGCTGCGTTAGATTTATGTAATAAGAATAAGCTTAAAACCTGTTCTATTGTTAATGTAGTTGAAAGTTCTATTGCAAGAGACTCAAAATTTGTTTTACCAATTCATTGTGGCCCAGAAATTGGAGTTGCATCTACAAAGGCTTTTTTAGGTCAAATGTTAGTACTTTATATTCTCTGTTTAAAATTAGCATATGAAAGAAAAGAAATAGATAAAAAATTATTTAGTTCTAAAATTAAATCCTTATTGGAGTTATCAAAAAATGTTAAGAAAACCCTTCTGACTGAGGATCAAATTCAAATAGTTTGCAAAAGCTTTGTTGATGTAAAAGGTTCAATGTTTTTAGGTAGAGGTTTCTCTTATCCAATAGCCTTAGAGGGAGCGCTTAAACTCAAAGAGTTAGCTTATGTTCATGCAGAAGGATATCCCGCAGGAGAAATGAAGCATGGACCATTGGCTTTAATAGAAGATGGCATGCCTGTAGTAGTATTAGCTCCTAGAGATGAGTATTTCAAAAAAACAATTTCTAATATGCAAGAGGTAATTGCTCGTGGAGCAAAAGTGCTTTTGATAACAAACAAGAGTAAAGATGAAGTTGTTCATGAAAATATTTGGCAATCAATACAGGTAGAAAACACTAATGACGATCTTCTGCCTTTTTTAATTACAATACCTTTGCAGAAACTTGCATATCATTCAGCACTAAATAAAGGTTACGATATAGATAAACCAAGAAATTTGGCTAAATCAGTTACTGTTGAATAATCAATAAACTCTGTTAGAACACCCCTAGGTTGAATATGAAAAAATGGAAAACAAATAGCTGGAGAAACTATCCTGTAAAGCACATACCTAATTATGGAAATGAGAAAGAACTTAATATGGTTCTTGGAAAGATAAAAAATTTTCCACCACTGGTATTTGCTGGTGAAACAAGACATTTGAAACAGCAGCTTGCTGATGTTGTGGATGGAAAAGCATTCTTGTTACAAGGTGGAGACTGTGCAGAAAGTTTTGCTGAATTTAATCCAGATAATATTAGAGATTACTTTAAAGTTATGTTGCAAATGTCATTAGTTTTAACTTATTCAGCATCTTTACCAGTGGTTAAACTTGGAAGAATAGCAGGTCAATTTTCTAAACCAAGAAGCGCACCGACAGAAAAGCAAGGCAACATAGAGTTACCAAGTTACCTTGGTGACAATATAAATGGTATAGAATTTACTGATAAAGTTAGAAAACCTGATCCAAAAAGATTATTTAAAGCTTATTCACAAGCAGCATCTACTTTAAATTTAATAAGAGCTTTTTGCCATGGTGGATTTGCTGATTTAAAAAAAGTTCACCTTTGGAACTCAGGCTATATTAAAAAAAGCCCACAAGCTAAAAAATTTAAAGAATTAGAAGAGAAAATTACTGATGCATTAGCTTTTATGGATGCATGTGGCATAAATTCTGATTTCAACAGAAGATTAAAAACTGTCAACTTTTGGACTTCTCATGAAGCTTTATTACTTCCTTTTGAAGAAACTATGACAAGAATTGACTCAACAACAGGCGAATATCACGACACATCTGCACACTTTGTGTGGATAGGTGACAGAACAAGGCAGCTGGATGGTGGCCATGTTGAATTTTGTAGAGGAATTGAAAATCCAATTGGAATTAAGTGTGGACCAACATCAAAGCCAGAAGAAATAGTTAAAATTTGTAATGTGATAAATCCTAAGAATGAAAAAGGAAAAATAACTTTAATTTCAAGATTTGGTCATGAAAACGTTGGAAAATTTTTACCAAAATTAGTTAGAACTATTAAAAAAGAAGGTTTAAATGTTATTTGGTCTTGCGACCCTATGCATGGAAACACTATTAAATCTTCTACAGGTTTTAAAACAAGACCATTTAATAATGTTTTAAAAGAAGTTAAAAATGTTTTTGCTGTACATCAAAGTGAAGCATCGTATGCTGGAGGATTACATATAGAAATGACTGGACAAAATGTTACTGAATGTACTGGTGGAACGCAAAAAATTTCTGATAAAGATTTATCAAGTAGATACCGTACACATTGTGACCCAAGATTAAATGCTAATCAAGCCTTAGAGCTCTCATTTTTGATTTCTGATGAAATTAAAAAAAATTCCATTTACGCAAGAAGTGGAATTAGAGCGGTTTCTTAAGTATTTATAAAAGAAATCCTTTAACGTATATTTGAATTATGGAAGTAAGTAAAAAAATTGTGTTTATAAAAGATTGGATATTGAATTATGTAAATTCAATGCCTGTCAAGACTGAATCATTAGTGATTGGTATTTCAGGAGGTATAGATTCTTCAGTTACGAGCACTTTATGTGCCATGACTGGTTTAAAAACTATAGCTTTAACTATGCCAATTAAACAAAATAAAGAACAGAATAATCTAAGTCTTTTACATAAGAAGTGGTTAGTTGATAAATTTAAAAATGTAGAATGCCATTCATTAGAGCTTGATAATGTTTTTAAAAATTTTGAAAATATTTTGTCAGGTTTTAAAAATGAACATGGTATGGCAAACTCAAGAGCTAGACTGAGAATGACAACACTCTATCAAGTTGCTGCTGCAAGCAAGGGAATTGTTGTTGGAACAGGAAATAAAGTAGAAGATTTTGGAGTAGGTTTTTATACTAAATATGGAGATGGAGGTGTTGATATTTCTCCAATTGCTGATTGCACTAAAACAGATGTTTGGGAACTTGGAAAAAAATTAAAGATTTCAGAACAAATTATAAATGCTAAACCTACCGATGGTTTGTGGGATGACGGAAGAACTGACGAAAGTCAATTGGGTTTAAAATACGAAGAAGTTGAGGAAGCGATGATCAGCCCAAATTCTCCCAATTATGAAAAATACATTAAAATAAGAAAATTAAATCTTCACAAAATGGAGCCAATTCCAG
>CAYXLK010000029.1:0-8076 GCA_964465855.1 uncultured Candidatus Pelagibacter sp.
AGTGGACGTAGATTGTTTGAAATAATTTTTCAACCAAGATTTTTGCAAGCAGTAATTGCCGCTGCATTTGCTTATGCAATAATGTCATTTTTAATGACTGCTAGCCCCATAAGCATGCACGTGATGGAAAAAATGAGTTTAGAAAAAACAGGCTTAGTTCTTCAATTTCATGTGGCAGCCATGTTTCTTCCATCATTAATTACAGGAAATTTAATTAAAAAGTTTGGTCATAGCAATATAATGTATATGGGTGTTTTGTTTTTAGTCGTAACAATAATCTTAAGTTTATTTGAACAAACATATAAAAATTATATGTTAGCTCTAATATTTTTAGGATTAGGATGGAATTTTTTATTTATTTCTGGAACTAGTTTGGTTGTTTTAACTTACAAAGAAGAAGAGAAATTTAGAGCTCAAGGAATCAATGATTTGATTGTATTCTCTATAATGGCATTAGCGAGTCTATCAGCAGGACTATTGTTAAGTTTAACTAGCTGGAAAACAATGAACTTAATATGTATTCCATTTTTAATACTAATTATTGCATCAATACTAAATGCAGATCGAAAAAAGTAGATTCTCTTATAAATATTGGAGTGGTTGCAGGGGTTATTTCTGTTACAATTATAGCTTACTTTATGTATCAAAAAAGGTGCCACGGTAAAAATGAAGATTAATTTATACAATCTATAATATTTATTACTCTATCAATATTGGCAATGAGTATTATGCTGTATTTGGGTGTGACATCTGTAATTAAAGGTTTTAGTGCAAAAAATGATAGTAGACTTGAAAAGAGACAGAACAAAAAGAGGAAACTGAAATAAAAGAAAATTTATTAGACAATTCCGTTGGTTTATCGTCAAAAATAGAAAAATTAAATGAACTATATAAATTTGGAGCTCTAACTAAGGAAGAATTTGATAGAGCAATAACAAAATTACTTGAAAATTTAAAATACTTATAATTTAATGAGTTTATGGATTTAGAAAAAATAGATGGTTTTGAAATAAAATATGATGATCAGTCAGAAAGAATAATAAATATTAAACTAGAAGATCATATATTTGAAAAACTTGCTTTTGATTTCAAAAAGTTCGATGTTTTAACTTTGGAATATAAACCCTTTTCTAGATTTACCATAGCCAATGACTTAGATGTTTTTACTTCTAATAAATTAAGTAATTTTATAAATCAAATACTTAAAGATAGAAATACAGGTTGTTTTATAGTTTCTCCTAAAAATAAACATTCACTTATTGATCGAACATTCATGGTAAAATTATCTACTGCAATAGCACATCTAATTGGAAATCCAAATCATGACTCAATGGCTGGAAAGTTTTATGCAAGATTTCATGTAAAACATGTTGATAATTCAGATAGTTATTTAAAAAAAGCTTACGCAAATATGGATCTTCATACAGACGGCACATATGTGAATGAAAAAACAGATTGGCTTTTAATGTCAAAACTTGAAGAACAACATGTTGAAGGAGGGCAAAGTGTTTTCCTTCATTTAGATGATTGGGAAGAATTAAATAATCTATCTAAAGATCCTATAGGAAGAAAAAATTTCTCATGGGGATCACCCAAGAGCAAAAATGTAGACTATAAAGTAGAGCATCCTATTTTTTCTGATGATGAAAATGGTTTACCACAAATTTCATATATTGATCAGTTTCCTGAACCAAAAAATACGCAACAAGGTCTATTTTTACAAAAATTATCTAATGCATTAGAAGGTAGTAAAAATAAAATAATAACATCTCTTCCTGTTGGGTCATGTGTTGTTGTTAACAATTATTTTTGGCTCCATGGCAGAAAACCATTTAAACAAAATCCTAAATTAAGTAGAGAACTATTAAGAATTAGAGGAGCTTTTTTTAATTAATGTCTAAAGATTTAATCTCGATCAATAAGCTTTCCAAAATCTATAGAAATGGATTACTTGCGTTAAAAGATGTTAGCCTTGATATTAAGAAAGGTGAAATTCTAGCAATGTTAGGACCTAACGGTGCAGGCAAAACAACTTTAATAAGTATTATATGTGGAATTGTTACACCTTCATCTGGAAATGTTGATGTAGATGGCTTTGATATAATAAAAAATTATAGAGAAACAAGATCTAGAATTGGTTTAGTGCCTCAAGAGCTAACATTGGAAAATTTTGAAACAGTATTTAACAATGTTTCTTACACAAGAGGTCTTTATGGTAAATCGCCCAATCCTAAATATATTGAAAAAATTTTGAAGGATTTATATTTATGGGATAAAAAAAATGATCTTTTGAGACAATTATCTGGAGGAATGAGGAGAAGAGTTCTGATTGCAAAAGCTTTATCACATGAACCTTCAATATTATTTTTAGACGAACCAACGGCCGGAGTTGATGTTGAGCTTAGAAAAGAAATGTGGAAGGTGGTTGAAAAATTAAGAGAAAGCGGTGTAACAATTATTTTAACTACTCATTATATTGAGGAAGCAGAAGCAATTGCAGACAGAGTTGCAGTTATTAATCATGGTGAAATTATTATAGTTGATGAAAAAAAAGAATTACTAAAAAAAATGGGTAAAAAGAAATTAACCTTAGATTTACACGAAAAAACAGAATCTATACCAGAAAGTTTAAAAAAATATGATCTTGAATTATCTAAAGATAAATTATCAATTGCTTATACTTATGATGTGCAAAATCAAATAACTGGAATTACTAATTTACTCCAGGATTTAAGAGATCAAGGGTTAAAATTAAAAGACATAAAAACAGAACAGAGTACTCTAGAAAAAATATTTGTTAATTTAGTTAAGGAGAATAATGAAAATTAATTATTACGGTTTTAGAGCAATTTATCTTCATGAAATGGATCGTTTTAGAAGAACACTGCTGCAATCTTTAGTTTCTCCAGTTTTATCAACATCTTTATATTTTATTGTATTTGGATCTGTTATCGGAAATTACGTTCAAAACATTGATGGCATTAGTTATGGCTCATACATCGTGCCTGGCTTAATTATGTTAACTTTATTAACGCAATCAATAAGTAATACTTCATTTGGAATTTTTTTTCCAAAATTTAATGGTTCTATCTATGAAATATTAGCCGCTCCTATATCTACATTTGAAATGGTACTTGCATTTGTTGGTGCGGGTGCAACAAAAACAATGATTATTGGTGCTGTAATTTTTTTAACTTCTATGTATTTTGTTGAAGTTTCAGTCCTTCATCCTTTTTTAATGATATTCTTGCTTATACTTGTTTCATTTACATTTGCATTATTTGGATTTTTAATTGGTTTAATGAGTTCTAATTTTGAACAAATGTCTATAATTCCAACTTTGGTAATTACACCAATGGTATTTCTGGGAGGAAGTTTATATTCTTTAGATATGTTGCCTCCATTTTGGCAGACTGTTACTTATTTTAATCCAGTAGTTTATTTAATTAATGGTTTAAGATTTGCTTTTTATGGATCTTCAGATTTTAATATTTGGATAAGTATTACATCGATGATTTTCTTTTTTGTTGCATGTGTTTCAGCTGTCGCATATGTTTTAAAAAAAGGATACACTATAAAAAGTTAATTAATTAAAGGGGTGCCTCATAGGCTGAGAAATACCCTTAGAACCTGTCCGGTAATTCAGAAAAGGGAGAACATGGATCAGCTAAACCTAATAAACCAATCGACATCAATTTTAATTACATTAGGTATAAGTTTATCATTTATAATTATTGGATTACTTTATTCAAAAAAACACCAAGGTCTTAATAATTATTTATTAGCAAATAGATCTGTTGGTGTATTTTCATTAACATCAAGCTTGGTTGCATCTGCATTAGGTGCCTGGATATTATTTGGCCCAGCTTCAGCAGCAACATGGGGTGGAATTGGAGCTGTAATAGGTTATGCGCTAGGGACTGCTTTTCCGTTATTCATACTTATTTATTTAGGAGAAAAATTTAGAAAAAATTATTCTAAGGGCAAAACTTTAATTGAAGTTATTAGAATTAGATATGGAACAAAATTATTTAAATTAATTTTATTTTTATCTATTTTTTATATGACTATTTTTTTAATTGCGGAAGTAACCGCAGTATCTCTTTTAGTAAAATATATTTCAGGAACCAGCTTATGGATTACAGCTGGAATAGTTATAATCACTTCGTTAATTTATACACTTTATGGAGGTTTAAGAGCCTCATTGTTCACAGACAACATTCAATTTATAATCTTTGGACTATTGTTATTGATAGTTTTTTCAAATTTAACTTCATTCAATTCAAGTGAATTTAATTTTGATTACATTAGTCAAAATAAACCTCACCTTTTAAGTGCAAAATACTTACCTAATTTTACCGCAGGATTAACTTTTTTTATTGCCGTAGCTGCAACTAATTTATTTCATCAAGGTAATTGGCAAAGAGTTTATGCTGCAAAAAATGGTGAAGTTTTAAAAAAAAGCTTAATTTTTTCTTTTTTAATTATTTTACCAATAATTTTTTTAATGGGATTTTCAGGTTTAATTGCAGTTTCACAAAACGAAACAGTTATTCCGGATCTTGCATTTTTTTCATTAATTTTAAAAGAAGAAGGAATTCAGTTATCCATAATTATTATTATTTTAGCTATATCATTAACTATTAGTAGTATTGATACTTTGATCAACGCTATATCAAGTTTGATTATTGTTGATGGAAATAAAATATTTAATGTTAAAAAAAACTATCTCAAGTTTTCAAAACATATTATGATTTTTTTATCAATTATTGCATTTTTAATAGCATCAAAAGGATTAAGTATTTTGTATTTATTTTTACTTGCAGATTTATTATGTTGTGCTGCAGTAATGAGCGTTTTTTATGGATTTTATAATAAGAAATTTAGTGAAGAAAAATCTTATGTTTCAATTATATTTGGTTTAATTATGGGACTTCTGTTATTTCCAAGTCCAGATTTCTCAAAATCAATATTAGTTGGTATAATTTTTCCTACTAATATGTTTCCAGATCTTATCTCACAATCTTTATTATTTTCTTCATTTATAATTGCAACATTTGCACCTTTAATTGTGTGGAAAATTAAAGATTATGGTATAAGAAATTAATTGTCTTAATTGCTAAATATATTTTATGCAAAATTATAATTGGAATTATCCAACAACTATATGGGTTGGTGAAAACCGAATAAAAGATTTAGGAGAGGCCTGTAGAAAATTAAATATTAATAAACCATTACTTGTAACTGACAACGGGCTAGCAAAATCTAAAATTATTTTAGATGCCGTTTCATCGCTTACAAAAGAAAATATAGCAGTACAAGTTTACTCGAATGTAGTTGGGAACCCAACTGGCACAAATGTTGTAGAAGGAGTTGAATTTTTTAAAAAAAATAAATGTAACGGTGTAATAGCATTTGGTGGAGGTAGTGGACTGGATGTTGGAAAAGCAATAGCTTTTATGTCGGGACAAACTTTATCTATTTGGGATTTTGAAGATGTAGGAGATAATTGGGCTAAAGCAAATTCTGATAAGATTGCCCCAATTATTGCTGTGCCAACTACTGCTGGAACAGGATCTGAAACTGGCAGAGCATCAGTAATTTTAAATGAAGATATTGGAGAAAAAAAAATTATATTTCATCCAAAATTTTTACCTTCAATTGTAATTTTAGATCCGGTTTTAACATTAGGTTTGCCTTCTAATATTACTGCAGCAACAGGCATGGATGCGCTTGCTCATAATCTTGAAGCATATTGTTCACCCGGCTACCACCCAATGGCTGATGGAATAGCTTTAGAAGGCATGAGAATAGTTAATAAATGGCTAATAAAAGCTGTAAAAAATGGAAATGATTTGGAAGCAAGAATGAATATGTTATCCGCTGCAAGCATGGGCTCAACAGCATTTCAAAAAGGATTAGGTGCAATACATTCCTTAAGTCACCCAGTAAATGCATTAAACAATGTTCATCATGGTTTATCCAATGCAATCTTTATGCCTTACGTTTTAACTTTTAATAAAAGTGCAATTGAACAAAAAATAATTAAAATTTGTGACTATCTAGAACTGAGCGATAAATCATTTAAAGGATTTATAGATTGGGTTTTAAATTTAAGAAATGAATTAGACATTCCTCATGAATTATCCGATGTTATACAAGAGAAAGATTTTGATATTGAAAGATTGTCAAAAATGGCGTTAAACGACCCATCTACTGGCGGTAATCCTAAAAAATTGACAATAGATGACATGAGAACTATGTATCGAAATAGCATGCAAGGAAATTTGTTTTAATATGATTAAATTATTAAATAATGACACATTGTTAATAAATGTAAGTTATTGTAAAATTATCAAATGTTCGATTTTATAATTCCATTTATAATTTTAATTCTAGTTGTTGTATTTATACACGAATATGGACACTATTATTTTGCTAAAAAATATGGAGTAGGTGTAACTGATTTCTCAATTGGTTTTGGCAAAGAAATATTTGGTTGGAATGATAAATCAGGTACCCGCTGGAAAATATGCTTGATACCACTTGGAGGATATGTCAAATTTTTTGGAGATAGAAATGTATTTTCTCAAGCAGATCAAGAAGAATTGTTAAAACAATATAGTAAAAAAGACCAAGAAAAATTATTTGTAACTAAACCGTTATATCAAAGATCATTAATAGTATTTGGTGGACCTTTAGCTAATTTTTTATTAGCTATCGTAATATTTTTATCAATTTATATGTTTGTTGGAAAAGATTTTACGCCAGCATTAATTGATGAAGTTCAAAAAGACAGTCCAGCTGAAGTTGCGGGATTAATGAAAAATGATGTTATTATAGAAATAGACAACAACAAAGTAGAAAGTATTTTGGATGTTTCAAAATATATTGCAATGTCCACATCTGAATATTTAGATTTTAAAATTTCAAGATATAACCAACAAATAGTATTTAAAGTTAAACCAAATTTAGTTCCCTCAGAGGATAATCTTGGAAACAAAATTAATAAAAGAATGGTTGGAATTAAAATAATTCCATACAATAATGAGATAAATCATGTAAAATTAGGACCTGCGCAAGCACTAATTCAGTCTGTTGGTGAAGTTTATTTTGTAACAAAATCCTCATTAAAATATTTAGGATCAATGTTAAGTGGCAAAGGAGACAGTTCTCAATTGGGAGGCCCAATTAGAATAGCAAAAATATCAGGCCAAGTTGCTGAATTTGGGATAATTCCATTTTTAAGTATGATGGCTTACATATCAATCAGCCTTGGTTTAATTAATCTATTTCCAATTCCAATGTTAGATGGTGGTCATTTAATGTTTTATGGTATTGAAAAAGTTTTAGGCCGACCATTAAGTCAAAAAACACAAGAAGGTTTTTTTCGAATCGGAATGTTTTTATTGTTATCTTTAATGTTTTTTGCGACTTTTAATGATCTTAAAGACATAGGTCTATTTTAAAGGAATTTCGTAAAATTTAAAAAAGCTAACAAAATCAATACTTTTAGAGCACAATATATTGTGTAAAAAATTTTTATAAACACAAAAAAAAAGCTTGAAAAATCAAGAATTTTATTAAAAAAGTGTAAATACCTAACAACTGGAGCTAAAAATGAATAAAAAACAATTAATAGCAAAACTATCAGAAAAACTAAGTCAAAGCAAAGCTGATGCAGAGCGTACTTTTGATATTATTACCAACACAATTTTGGACGCTTTAAAAGGTGATGATTCAGTTAAAATTGCTGGTTTTGGTACATATAAAGTAGCAAAGAGAAAAGCTAGAATTGGAAGAAATCCAAGAACAGGTGAACAAATTCAGATCGGTGCTTCTCAAAAAGTTAAATTCTTACCTGCAAAAGCACTTAAAGAAGTTTTCAATCGATAATTCTTTATTTTAAACAGTCTTTATTAATTAAAAAATTAGTAAAGGCTGTTACTATATGCAATTTCTGCATACCTTTTTTTCTTAATCAACGTTAGTTTTATTTTTTTTTTAAATTATAAAAACTCTTTTTGAAAGGAGATTTTATGATTAAATATTTAAAAAAAATAGTTGGTCCTTTAG
>CAYXLK010000030.1:0-7821 GCA_964465855.1 uncultured Candidatus Pelagibacter sp.
TCATTACCAAAAAAATAAATTATTTTTGAAACTTGTGGGGAGAAATCCCCACAAGTAAGGTAAGCTACTTATTTAATTTCAATAAGTTTCTTTTTCTTTTGTTCTGGTACAACTCTTTCACAAGCTATTGTCAAAAGACCATCTTTTAGCTCTGCACCACCTACTTTTACATCATCTGCAATTGTAAATGATCTAGCAAATTGTCTTTGAGAAATACCCTTATGAATAATTTCACCATCTTCATTTTTATCTTCAGACTTATTAACTTGTTTTGTTCTTATAGTTAATAAATTGTCTTCAAACTCAACTTCAACGTCATTTTTGTTAAAACCAGCAAGAGCAACTTCAATTGAGTAGTTGTCTTTTCCAGTTTTTCTTATGTTGTACGGCGGATAGTTTGATTGTGTGCTCAAACCTCCATTTCCCAACATACTTTCAAATTGGTCAAACATATCGTCAAAACCAACTGAAAAAGGTCTTAATGAGTTGAATATAGATAGATCCTTACTTGTCATTATATCCTCCTTTGTTAGCAAGGTTATTTTATGTAAGCCCCATTAGGCGACTCACATAATATATATGGGGATTAATTGCCTATTTTCAACAAATTTGATTTGAAATTTTTAATGCAAATGCATAATCAAGAGCAACTTCTTCTATAGCACTATCTCTTCCAGATTTTCCACCGTGACCAGCATTCATTTCAGTTTTTAATAATAATAAATTATTATCAGTTTTATAATCTCTTAATTTTGCAGTAAATTTTGCAGGTTCATCAAATAAAACTCTATTATCACTTAGACTAGTTGTGATTAACATGTGAGGATAATCCATTTTTTTTATGTTGTTATAAGGGGCATATGAGTAAATATAATCAAAGTGCTCTTTGTTATCTTTGGCATTTCCAAATTCATCAAATTCACCAACAGTTAATGGTAAAGAATGATCAAGATTAGTAGTAAGTGAATCAACAAATGGTACTGCCATAATTATTCCTAAAAACAATTCAGGTGCTTGATTAACTGCTACTCCCATCAACAATCCGCCGGCAGAACCCCCCATTCCAATTATTTTTCCTTTAGATGTATAATTCTTATCAATTAAATATTTGGCAACAGCAATATAGTCTTCAAAGGTGTTTTTTTTATTTATTAATTTTCCTTCTTTCCACCACTTCATACCTCTTTCCATTCCTCCTCTTATATGAGCAGTAACCCAAATAATATCTCTATCAATTAAACTTAATATAGTAGACGAAAATCCCGGAGACATTGAACTTCCATAAGATCCATAACCATATAAAAGTAGATTTGCATTTCCATCTATTTTAGTTTTATTATGTCTTGTAATTGTTATTGGCACTAATCTACCATCGTGAGATGGGCATTCTAATCTTTCAACAATATAATCATCAGGATTATGACCTGATGGAATTTCTTGCTCTTTAACAAGTTTTTTATGATTTGTTTTTAAATTATATAAATATGTTTTACCCGGTGTTTTTGGTGAAGAATATGAAAGATAGACTTCATCTGTATTTTTATCTCTTTGTTTTAATGATATTCCAGGAACAATTACTTTTTCATCAACAAAGTTTAAATCATTTTCTTCACCTGTTTTGGGATTTCTTATAATTAATTTGCCTAAAGCATTTGAGGTTTCAGATCTTATGATCCAATCTTTTAAAAATACAAGACTACCAATTAATACTTCTTCTTTAGCTGGAATAAAAGACTGCCAATTTTGACTTGTTAGATCATCACAAAAATCAATTTTAAAATCCTCTGCGTGTTCATTGGTATGTAGATAAAATTTGTCATCCCAAGAATTAACTGAATAAATTATTCCTTTTTTTCTTTCTTTAATAAGTTTAGGTTTTGGATTTTCCTCATTTATTCCAAAGTAATATTGTTCAAAGGTATTATGATCAGATGTTGATATAAAATAATATTTTTCATCTGAACTTAGACCTATACCAACTGTGAAAGCTTCACTTTTTTCCTCAAATATTAATTGATCATTCTTAGTAGGTGTTCCTAATTTATGTCTAAATATTTTTCTTGGTCTGTGATGTTTGTCTAGTTTTGAATAATAAATAAATTTGTCATCTAAACTAAAAGTTATACTTCCGCTTGTTTCTTCAATTTTTTCAGTAATTAGCTTACTAGTTTTAATATCTCTGGTATAAATTGTATAATACTCCGATCCCTTTAAATCCAAGGAGTAACTAAGATATTTATCATTATAACTTACCCCTAGATCTCCAAGCCCAAAATATTCAGTTTTTAATTTTTCTTTTTCTTTGTCACCATTCCAGATTTCTTCTACTTCTTCAGAACCAATTCTTTTTCTAAGTTTAATGGAATAATTTCCTTTAGTTGTAGTTTTTGCCCAATATTCATATTCTTTATCTTTATAGGGCAAAGTTTCGTCGTCTAGTTTTATTCTTCCTTTAATTTCATCGAATAATTTTTTTTGAATATCTTTTGTGTCTTTTAAATGATGTTCCGTAAATGCATTTTCTTTTTCAAGATATTTTCTAACATCTGGCAATAGCTTTGAGCTATCTCTTAAAACTTCTAAAATATTCTTTTGATGAATCCAGCTATAATTATCCTCCCATGCAACATTATGACAAGATTTTAATTCAGGTTTCTTAGTTAATTGTGGTATTTTCATTTTAGATGAATTTTATTATTTTTACTTTAATTGCTTTTGTAGTTATTTATTTATTTTTAAGACTTATTGCAAGAGCACCGTCTAAAAAACTATCTAAAACATTTAGAATATTAATTTTCTTAGGATCACTACTTCTAGCTATTTTATTAGCTTTTGGGGGAAGATTTTTATTTTCTTTGCCGTTAATTTTATTAAGCCTTGGAATAATTAAGTTAAAGGGATTAACCCTTTATCAGATAATTGGATTATTTAGGCTTTTACAGTACTTAAGATCATCAAATAGATTTTCTTTTAATCAAAGTGGAACAGGAACGAACAATTCTACTTTAAGTATTGATGAAGCTTATAAAATATTAAATTTAGATAGAAGCAAAAAGATTACAAAAGAAGATGTTAAAAAAGTTCATGCAAAAATTCAAAAAAAAATTCATCCAGATGTTTCACCAGAAACAACAAGATTATCTAGTTTAGTAAATGAAGCTAAAGAAATTGTTTTAAGAGATATTACTTAATTAATTTAATAAATTTATTAAAAATCTTTTTTGGATTTATTTTGTTTTTGCCAAGACTATTGTGAGTGACGGTTTTTTCTCCATCAGGAACGATTGCATGCATATGTTTACTGTAACTACCATACATTAAAGGTGTGTCTGTCATTAATACAATTGTTTTAATTCCTAGTGCAGCAGATAAATGACTAAAACTTGAGTCATTGCATATAGCAATCTTACAATTACTTATTATTGGTAAGATTTTTCTTATTGGAAAATTATCTAATTTATAACATTTACTTTTATATTTTGACTTCATTATCTCTTTTAAAATTTTTTGTTCTTCAGTGTTTTTGCCTGCCGCTAAAAAAAATCTGGATTTATATTTTTTTAATGTAAGTTCCATAAATTCAATAAATTTTTTTGCGGGGACTCTTTTCGTTGGTCCTGATCCACCAATACCTAATAGAATATTTTTTTCATAAGATTTAATTTTTAATTTTTTTCTAGCAGCTTTTATTTGTTTTTTTTCAACATATATTCTAGGGTTTGGATTAACCTTTATATTTAATTCTTTTATTATAAATTTTTGTGCAGTTTTAATTATATGTTGATTTTTTTTATTAAACACAGGGTATTGATAGATATTTTTAATACCTGCAATTTTGGCAATTAAATTAAATCTGGCTGATGAATTAAAAATAAAAATACTATCAAATTTGTATCTTCTTAATTTATTAGCTAATTTAAAAAAACCAATTATCCCATCATGTTCTAAGTTTTTATTATTTCTTAAAAGAGGAATAATGTGGTCTATATATTTTGTATTTTGTAAATATTCATTTGCTTTAGAACTTTCTTTAACTAACAAACTAACTGGTGACTTAAATTTTTTTGAAATGGCTTCAATAAATGGTAAAAAAATTACCATATCTCCAATACCCATTCTATTTTGAACTACTAATATTTTCATTTTATTTTTATAATCTTTACTAAAAATAATTTTAATATAAATTTTATTTATGAGTAAAATTAATGGTATTTATGCGGCGGGACTATCTGTTTTAGATGAAAATTTGGCATTAGATGTAAAAAAAACAATCAAACATGCTGAAAATCTAATAGATAGCGGGTGTCATGGAGTAGCTATTTTTGGAAGTACGGGACAGGCGCAGCTTTTATCGGTTTCTGAGAAAATCAGTCTTTTAAATGATTTATCAAAAAACAAGTATAAAGATAAATATCTTATAGGTACTGGACTAAACTCATTAAATGAAACTATAAATTTAATTTCAATATCTAAATCATTAGGATTTAAAGATTTTTTAATAATGCCACCTGCTTATTACAAATACGGCGATGAAGAAGTCTTTAATTTTTATTCAAGAATAATTAATAGCCATCCAGATATTCAAATAATTCTATATAATTTTGAAAAACTTTGTGGGTATAAGTTTAGTTCAGAATGTGTAAAAAAACTTGTAAAAGAATTTCCAACTCAAATTGTTGGAGTAAAAGATAGCTCCTATAATTTATTTGAAACTTTAAAAATTGATAATTTTTCATTGCTACCAGGATCTGAGTTAAAATTATTAAAAGGTTTAAAATTAGGATGTTCTGGAATTATAACAGCAACCTGTAACGTAACCTGTAAACTAGCGAGAAAAGTTTATGATGATTTTCAAAATAACAAAGAACAAACAGTAAATGAAAAACTTTGTAAAGTTAGAGAAGTTTTTGAGCAATATAATTTAGTATCAGCCCTTCATACTCTGTTAGGTACAAAAGAAAGCTTTTATAATAATATTTTGCCTATTTTGAGTATTTTAGATAATAAAAAAAAAGAAAAACTTATTCTTGAATTAAAATCATTAGATTTTAAACTTTAGAAATTTATGAAATTAATCAACTTTTTAAATAATACAATTAAAGACGATGGTTTTTTAATAATTGACGCAAATTTAAATAAACATTTAATTGGCAGTCCAAAAAAAGAAAACCCTATTACACTTAGAATTTTAGATAAAAACCTTCATTATAAGCTTTTACTTTTGCCAGATTTATATTTTGGTGAAGCTTATACCGATGGATCTTTAATAATTGAAAATGGAACATTAACTGAGTTTTTAGAATTAGTGTTAAAAAATATAGGAAGAAGAGAAATAAATTCTTATAATGCTGTGATAAATAAAATTATAGGCACTTATAGATTTTTAACAAATTTTAACTTAAAAAAAAAATCTAAATCTAATGTTGTTCACCATTATGATATATCTGAAAATTTATATGATTTATTTTTAGACTCTAAAAGACAATATTCATGTGCTTATTTTAAAAGCGATAATGACACTTTAGAGGAAGCGCAAAATAATAAAATAGACCACATAATAAAAAAGTTAAATCTAAAACCTAATCAAAAAGTTTTAGATATTGGATCAGGATGGGGTTCGTTAGCAATAGAAATTGCTAAAAAATCACAATGTGAAGTTGTTGGTATTACTCTTTCAGAAAATCAGTATAAATATAGCATTGAGCAAGCTAAAGCCAATGGTTTAGAAAACCAAGTTCAGTTTAGATTAATTGATTACAGAGATTTAAATGAAAAGTTTGATCGAATTGTAAGTGTAGGAATGTTTGAACACGTAGGAAGAAAATTTTATAGCACTTATTTTAATGCAATTTCAAAATTATTGAATGATGATGGGGTATCACTAATACACACTATTGGTTCAAACAATCCTCCAAACGAACCACATCCTTGGATTACAAAATATATATTTCCAGGAGGATATACACCAAGTTTAAGCGAAGTAGCAAAACCTATTGAAAAATCAGGCTTAATATTATCTGATTTAGAAGTTTGGAGAATGCATTATTCTCACACATTAAGACATTGGAAGGAAAGATTTTTTGGCAAGAGGGAACAAGTTTTAGAAATGTTTGATGAAAAACACTTTAGAATGTGGGAGTTTTATCTTGCTGGTTGTGAAATGGCATTTAAATGGGGAGACCAGGTTGTATTTCAATTACAACTAATAAAGAAACATTCTGCTGTACCTAATACTAGAGACTATATTTATTAATAATTTGTTGGTAGTAAAATAAATATTCAATGAAAAAAAAAAAAAAAATTAAAAAAAAACAAATTAAAAAAAGAGTTATAAAAAAAAAAATAAAAAAATCATTCAATTTAAAAAAAAATAAAAAAGCAAAAAAGAAAATAAGAAAAATTTTTAAAAAAAAGAAAAAAAAGAAAAAAAAATTTAATATTAAAAAAATAAATAAAACTAAAGATAATTTAATTCAAAAAATAGCTAGATTACAAAATAAGCTAACAACTTTTCCAAGAATAAATTTTGGATTTTTAAGTATTGTTGAAAAAAAAATCGAAGGTTTTTTTCAAGCTATAGAAAAAAGAATTATTTTTTACAAAACTTTAAAAGAGGAAGAAAAGCAAAAAGTAATTATTAGAACTTTAGAAAAAGAGGAAAAAGAAAAACAAGAAAGAGTTAAACAAGAACAAGAGGAAGAATTTAGATTATTAAAGTTAAAAGAAAAACAATTAAAAGAAGAGCAAAGGCTTGAAAAAGAAAGAGCTAAAGATTTAAAATTATTTTTAAGAAAAGAGCAGGCCTTAATTAGAAAAGAACAAGCAGAAAGACAAAAAAGATTTCTTGAAGAAATAAAATTAGAAAAACAAATTGAAAAGTTTAGAATTAGAGAGATAAAAGAATTAGAAAAACTTGAAAAAATTTCATTACAAGAACAAAGAGAGGATTATGGAAGTTTACAAGACAGAATAAACAAGCTTAAAAAGAAGTATCAACAAATAAGAGATCAAAAAATAAAGGAAAGAGTTGCAGCATTAGGCGTTGAAATTCAAGATAGTGATAGTCGCGAAATATTATTAGAAAAAGAAAAACAGTACAATTTAGACAGGCAAAAAATAGAGCTATCACTTGAAAGTTTTTACAGAAGTGCAAACAGTTTAGTTTTTCAATTGAATAAAAGATATATTTCAAGACATATGTCAATTTTTAGATGTATAGACAGAAGATTTGAAAGTGGAGAAATTTTTATTAAATGGGATGAGGGAAGTGATGATGATTGGTTAATTTTAATTTATATAAAAGATAATTCTCCTGACGGGATTATAGTCATTGAGGACAAGTCAAATCCAGATAAAAAACTTTCTTATGAGTATAAATCTAATGAGATTTTTAAAGCATCTGACTTAATGGTAGACTCTTTAACACAATTATTATTAAGAGAGAGATCTAAAAAAAATTAATTTTTCTTAAGTTTTTGAATTTGATCCCAAGCTGCGTTTATAACTCTCATTTTAGCTTTACTTTCATCTATAACTTCTTGGGGAACTCCTTTGTTCATAAGCAAATCAGGATGGTGTTCTTTGCTTAATTTTAAGTATCTTTTTCTTATCATTTCAATTGTATCATCAGGATTACTCTCTAAAACAATATAAGGATTAAGTTTATCCGAAGATTTTCTACTTTCTCTAATGCTGTTAAATTGAACTTCGGTTAATCCAAATATTTGAGCAATGTGCTCAATCATTTTAAGTTCAGAGTCGCTAACATTTCCATCAGCTTCAGCTATATAAAAAAGTATATTTATGACTTCTTCTAATACA
>CAYXLK010000031.1:0-7716 GCA_964465855.1 uncultured Candidatus Pelagibacter sp.
AAATTCAATTATGTTCATTAAATCTTTATAATGATGGTAAAAATAATGAAATTTTTACGTATCAGTAAGTAAATTTTGGTTGCGGGGGACGGATTTGAACCGCCGACCTCAAGGTTATGAGCCTTGCGAGCTACCAGGCTGCTCCACCCCGCGATAATTAAATCCTATTTCTAAGCTTCTTTAGCTTTTTAACTCTTTTTATATTTTCTTGTAAAATTCTTTTTTTTCTCTCTGAAGGTTTTTCGTATGTATTTTTTAATTTAATAATTTTATAAAACCCATCCTTTTGGAGTTTCCTTTTCAGAACTCTTAATGCTTGTTCAACATTATTATCTTTAACTTCTATTTTAATAAACACCTCCAAAAAAAACGATTAACTAACACCATATAATTATTTTGTCTATTACTTCTTAAAAAATTTTTAATTATTTTTTAATTTTTGTTCTCTTTTTATCCTTCTGTCTGCTTTTTCTAAAGATTCCAAAAGATCTTTTTGTGAAAATAATCCCATAGCAACAGGATCTTTAGGATTTAAATTGTTATAATTCCAATAACTTTTATTTCTTATAGTTTTTACAGATGCACTTGTAATTCCTACCAATTTAGCAATTTGTGAATCTTTTAATTTTGAGTGATTTTTAATTAACCACAAAGCAGAATCAGGCTTGTCTTGCCTTTTTGATAAAGGAACATACTTCTTAGCATCTTTTTTATTTTGCGAAGTTATTTGCACTTCATTTTCAGAAATTTTTAACGGTCTATTTTCATCTTTACTTGAAAGATCAATTTCCTCTCTAGTTAGCTGGCCTGAAATAATTGGATTGTAACCAACAATTCCTTTTCCAACTTCTCCATCTGCTATGCTTCGAACTTCTATCTCATGCATTTTACAAAAGTCAGCTATTTGCTTAAAAGTTAGTGATGTGTTTTCAACTAACCAAACAGCAGTTGCAACCGGCATTAATGGCGCGTTAGACATTTACTTACTTAGATGACCTGAAATTCTGAAATTTCTTATTAAATTTACTTACTCGTCCTTTATCTAGAATTTTTTGTTTACCACCTGTCCAAGCAGCATGTGACTTTGGATCAATCTCTAATTTTAGAATGTCACCTTCTTTTCCCCACGTAGATCTAGTTTCAAATTGGGAACCATCAGTCATTTGCACTTTAATAAGATGATAATCTGGATGAGTTTTTTTTTTCATAGCGGTCTTATAGCAAAACTTTTCTATAAAACAATTAAAAGTTTGCGAGTAAATTACTTAAATCTTTATATATAATTTCTGAAGAAGCAACAATTGAGTGATTTTTAATTTTTTTTATATTTATAGGGCTTATTTTACCACCAGCTTCAGCCAGAATCAGAACACCTGCAGCAATATCCCATATATTAAGTTTTCTTTGAAAGAAACCATCCAACCTTCCAGAAGCCACATATGCCAAATCAAGAGCGGCACTACCGCTAACTCTTAAATTAATATCAATATCTTTTACTCCGGCCAAGTTAGATGCAAACAAACAATCATCTAAATTATTTTTTTTTGAAACTCTTATTCTTTGATTGTTAAAAAAGGCTCCAGAATTTTTTTCTCCATAAAACATTTCATTTTTTATAGGGTCAAAAATAACTCCAGAAATAATTTCATTATTACTTACAAAAGCTAGAGATATACAAAAATGTGGAATCCCATGTAAAAAATTAATTGTTCCATCAATCGGATCAATTATCCAAAAATTATTATTATTTTCTTTTATTATTGTGCCCACTTCCTCACTAATGATTGAATATTTTTTTTTGGATAATTCTTTTATCAGAACTTGCTCTACTTTTTTGTCAGCATTAGTAACAAAATCTTTGGGTCCTTTTTTAGATACTTGAAGGTTTTCTAATTCGCCAAAATCACGAATTAGTATTTTTGAAGCTTTCTCACATGCTTTAATCATAATATTCAAATTTGGAGATATGGACTTCATTAATATTAAATTTTTTTAACGTATTCTATTGTTCTTGTATCCACAATAACAATATCTCCACTTTCAATAAATGGAGGGACCTGAACGTTAACACCGTTTTCTAGTAAAGCAGGTTTATAAGAAGAGGCTGCAGTTTGACCTTTAATTGCTGCATCAGTTGTTTCAATTTTACATTCTATTTGATTTGGAAGATCTATTTTAATAGGAAGATCATTGTAAACTTCTATTTTAACTTCTAATCCTTCACTTAGAAATTTTGATTTTTCTCCCAATAATTTTTTTTTTAAATTTATCTGTTCAAATGTTTTATTATTTATAAAATAATATTCTCCTTTGTCTTCATATAAAAAATTGTAATCTATTTCTTCTACTATTGCTCTTTCAACGCTATCACTGGATCTAAATCTTTCATTAAGCTTTGTTTCTTTGTTAATACTTTTCATTTCTACTTGATTGAATGCACCTCCCTTGCCGGGTTTTACATGTTGAGTTTTTAAAACTTCCCACAAATCATTATTGTGTTCTATTATCATTCCAGTTTTTACTTCGTTACCAGATATTTTCATTTTATTTTTTCTATAGCTTCTTTTGGTTTTAATTTATTATTTTTCCAAACGAAGCTTGAAATAGCTAAAAAGTCAGCTTTATTCAACAAAAGTTTTTTATAATTATTTTGATTGATTCCTCCTATTGCTACTATTGGTTTATTTGAAATATCTCTAAACTTTTTTAAATCTTTTAAAGAAGCCTTGTATTTTAGTCGTTTAGTTTTGCTGTAATTAAAAGCTCCAATGGCAATGTAATCTGCTTTATTTTTAATTGCATCTTCAGCCATTTTCAAAGAATTATGACAAGTTATTCCAATAATTTTTTTTTTTATTATTTTTCTTGCTTCTTTTATATGCATATCGGACTGGCCCAAATGACATCCGTCAGCGGAAACCTTTTTTGCTATTAGAGGATTGTCGTTAATTATAAAATTTACTTTATAGGTTTTGCAAATTTTTTTAATTTTTTTTGAAATATCTATAATTTTATTCTCAGGAGTATTTTTTAATCTTAGCTGAAAATACTTAACTTTATTTGTTTTTAAAACTTTTTTTAGGTTATTAAAAAAATTCGAATTAATTTTATTTGGAGATATTAAATAAATAAATTTAGCTCTGGGTTTCAAGTTCTTTGGACCATTTTCCACGGGCTGCAAGTGAGCACATGTTTGCTCGATGATTGAAAACTTTCTGAGTGCCAATTGTATCTTTAATATTTTTTGACCAGTGTTTTAATGCACTTTGTTGTAGCGCTCTTCCATACGAATATGTCATAATAAAATTAGTATTATTTTTTTTATTTATTATGTTTAGATTTTCTGTAGCCTCTATTTCACTTTGTCCTCCAGAAAGAAAAGCTATTCCAGGAACTTCTTGTGGTACAGATTCTTTAAGACATTTCAAAGTTAAATCAGCAACCTCATCATTGCTTATTCTTTTTTCAGCTTTAGATCCATCTAAAATCATATTTGGTTTTAATATTACTCCCGTTAAATCAATTTTATGGACTATTAACTCTTCAAAGCATTTTTTTATTACTTCAGAAGTTTTCTTGAAACAAATCATGGCTGAGTGATTTCCATCCATTAATACTTCTGGTTCTACAATTGGAACCATGCCAGCTTCTTGAACTAGTGCTGCATATCTTGCTAGAGCATGTGCATTTGAATAAATAGATACCTTACTTGGATATTTTTCAGAAATATTATATACACCTCTCCATTTTGTAAATCTTGCTCCTAGTTTATGGTATTCTTTCAATCTTTCTCTTAATCCATCTAGGCCTTCAGTAATTTTTTCTTCAGGTGAACCTGCTAAAATTTTCGCTCCTGTGTCTACTTTTATTCCAGAAACGGTTCCACTTTCGTTTATTAATTCTGGAATTTTTTTTGACCCACTATTTTGTTTGATTGTTTCATCGTATAGAATCACTCCTCCAATACAATTTTTCATACTTTCAGATGAAAAAAGCGTTTTTCTAAATAAAAGTCTACTCTCCTCATTTGATGGAACTTTTACAGCCTCAAGTCTTTTTGACATTGTTCCTGTGCTTTCATCAGCTGCAAGAATACCTTTGCCATCTGATAAAATTTTAATTGCAATTTTATTAAGTTCACTCATTTAATTTAACGCTTTTATACCAGGTAGTTCTTTGCCTTCAAGATATTCTAAAAATGCTCCACCAGCAGTTGAAACAAAATTAAAGTTATTAAAAATACCAATGCTGTTTAAAAGGGCAATTGTTTCGCCCCCACCAGCAACTGAAAAAATCTGATTTAATTTATTTTTTTCTGCAATTTTTTTTCCGATTTCAAAACTTCCTTTTGCAAAATTAGAATTTTCAAAAAATCCAGCAGGCCCATTCCAAAGTATTGTTTGACTATTTTCAATTATTTCATTTATTGATTTTATAGTTCTGGGTCCTATATCTAATATTAAATCATCGTCTAAAACTTCATTAAGATTTTTTATTTTAGCTGAACCGTCCAGCTCTTTACCAACTACAACATCTTCAGGATAATAGATTTTACAATTCTGAGCATTTGATAATTGAAATATTTCATCAATAATCTTTTTAGCATTATCTTCCTTTAAGGATTTACCAATTTTATGTCCTTTGTATTCAAGAATATTATTGGCCATTCCTCCTACTATTATAATATTGTTAAATTTAGGTATTAAGTTTTTAATAATATTAATTTTTGTAGATATTTTTGAACCTCCAATAATAAATGATATAGGTTTCTTAATTTCTGAAGTTAATTTTTTTAGAGCATTAATTTCCATATCTAGGTGTAATCCAGAATAAGATGGTATAAATTTAGTTATTTTATCCACTGATGAATGCGCTCTGTGAGAGCAGGAAAATGCATCGTTTACATATAAATCAGCGAAAGTTGACAAATGTTTTGAAAATTCTTCACAATTTTTTTCTTCTTCCTCATAGAACCTTAGGTTCTCTAACATAATTACTTTTTCATCAGAATTTTTAAATAGATCACGTGATTGAATTTGCTTAAGATCTTTTGAAATTAATATTATATCCTCTTTTATCTTATTTTGTAAATCTTCACAAACTGGTTTAAGCGAAAGTTCTTCTACTATTTTTCCTTTAGGTCTTCCAATATGAGATAAAATTATAATTTTAGAATTTTTACTAATTAGAAAATTTAAAGTTGGGAGTATTTTGTCTATTCTAGTTGTATCTGTAATTTTACCTTCTTTTAAAGGCACATTTAAATCTAATCTTAACAATATTTTTTTATTATTTAGATCTTTAAGATCTTTTATATTTTTCATTATTAAATTTGATTTAAATACTCTGCGATATCACACATTCTATTAGAAAAACCCCACTCATTATCATACCAAGCAGAAATTTTACCCATATTTTTTCCAATTACACTGGTAAGGGATGCATCTACAATTGATGAAGCTGGGTTATGATTAAAATCAATTGACACAAGTTTTTCATTAGTTATTTCAAGAACTTTTTTCTTTTGTTTTTCACTAAACTTTTGAAATGCAGAATTAATTTTTTCAATAGTTAAGTCTTTTTTTGTACAAAAAACTAACTCAACCAAAGATACATTTGGTGTTGGCACTCTCATTGCCACTCCTTCCAGCTTGCCTTTTAGCGAGGGAATTATTTCCCCTATTGCTTTTGATGCCCCTGTAGAAGTTGGCACTATTGATTGACCTGCGGATCTAGCTCTTCTTGGATCTTTATGTGAATTATCCAAAATTCTTTGATCGCTTGTAAAAGCATGAATTGTTGTCATGAAACCTTTTTCAATTTCAAAATTTTCATTTAAAACGTAAGCCACAGGAGCAAGACAGTTGGTAGTACATGAAGCAGCAGAGATTATATTATCATCTTTTTTTATTTCAGTCTCATTAACCCCAAATACAATTGTTTTGTCTGCGTTCTTACAAGGAGCTGAAACAATAACTTTTTTGGCGCCATTTTTTAAATGAGGTAATAGTTTTTCTTTGGAGTTAAATTTACCAGTGCACTCGAAAACATAATCAACATCATATTTTTTCCAATTAATATTATTTAAATCTGTTTCTTGACCAAAAGTAATCTTATTTTTGTTAATTATTAAATGATTTTCATCAAAACCAATTTCAGCGTTAAATTTACCATGGATAGAATCATATTTTAAAAGTTTTGAGCAATCTTCAGAGTTTGTTCTATTATTTATATGTTTAATTTCAATATTCTTATTATTTCTTTCTATGATAGATCGAACAATCATTCGTCCTATTCTACCCATGCCATTAATTCCAATTTTTATTTTCATAATTTTTCTTTAATCTTATTAGTTATACTTTCTACATTTAAATTAAAATAATCATATATTTCTTTATAAGGTGCACTTTTTCCAAAAATATCTATTCCAAAATTTAATCCATTTTGTCCTGTATATTTTTTCCAAAAATTTGTTTCAGAGGCTTCAACGGATACAATTAAATCTGTTTCATTTAAAATTTCTCTTTTATAATTTTCTTTTTGTTGGTCAAATAATTCGTGACAAGGCATTGAGACAACCTTTGAGTAGATATGTTCTGTGGCCAATTTATGACTAATTTCACATGCTAAACTTGTTTCAGATCCAGATGACAATATTGTTAATTTTATTTTATCATTAGTTCTTAAGATTTCATAAGCACCGGCTAAGGACAGGTTTTCTGGACTGTTTTTTCTTCTAACAGGATTAATTTTTTGCCTACTTAGGGCAATTACACTTGGAGTATTTTTATTTTCAAGTGCTATTTGCCAACATTCAAAAGTTTCAATCATATCAGCAGGTCTAAATACATTTAAATTTGGAATTGATCTTAGGCTAGTTAATTGTTCAATCGGTTGATGTGTTGGTCCATCTTCTCCAAGACCAATAGAGTCATGAGTAAAAACGTATATTACTCTTTGTTTCATCATTGCAGCAAGTCTGATAGATGGTTTACAGTAATCACTAAATATTAAAAAAGTTCCACCATAAGGAATTAAACCACTGTGTAACGAAATTCCATTCATCACACCACACATTGCATGCTCTCTTACACCGTAATGAATATAATTTCCTGAAAAATTTCCAGGTTTTATTATTTTATGATCTCTTGTTTTTGTATTATTTGATCCAGCAAGATCAGCAGACCCACCAATTAAGTTTGGTAATTTTGATACAATTTCTAAAAATTTTTCAGAGCATTTTCTTGTAGCCATTGGCTCTAAAGATTTTAAATAATCTACTTTAGTTTTTTCTATAGCTGAATAAACTGATGTCTTAATTAAATCATTTTTTGGCGGAAAGTTATTACTAGAATTATTTGCTAAGCTCCTTCCTAACCAGTCTAATTTAGATAATTGCTTTTGATAATTATTTTCATGTCTCTCGGCTTTTTTTGACGCTTTATTTCCGATAGTTCTCCAATCTTTAAGTATTATTTTTGGAATTATGAAAGGCTCATGTTTCCATTTTAATTTTTTTCTAACTAGTTTAATTTCTTCTTCACCCAATGGACTTCCGTGAGAAGATGCTTTACCTCCTTTATTTGGAGATCCATATCCAATTGTTGTTTTACAAGAGATAGCAATTGGTTTTTTTGATGTTTGTGCTTTTTTTAAAGCTTTAAATATTTCTTTTTCATTATGGCCATTTATTTCTAAAAAATCCCAACCATAACT
>CAYXLK010000032.1:0-3923 GCA_964465855.1 uncultured Candidatus Pelagibacter sp.
CTTCTAGATGGCAAATTCTAAGATATGTTATATTTCCAAATTCATTACCAGAAATATTAACAGGTGTAAGAGTTGCTATTGGTATGTGTTGGGGAACATTAGTTGCGGCTGAATTTTTAGCAGGAACAACAGGTATTGGTTTTGTTGAAAACGTTGCCAAAAAATATTTCCAATATGAAGTTATTTGGATAACTATATTCGTAATGGGAATGTTGGGTCTTTTATTTGATGTTACTCTTAGAAAAATAATAGATAAAACTATTCCTTGGCGTGGCAAAGGTTAAATGTTTAACAAAGAAGTTCTAGAAAGTATTTGTAAAAAATTACTTTCTCAAGCCAACAAATCATATGATGAATTTAATTCTGTGGATGCAAAAATTGGTGATGGAGATTTAGGTATCACTATTTTAAATGGTTTTGAAGAAATTAATAATAATATAAATAAATTTAGCGATGACATGGGTACAAATTTTATGATTTGTTCTCAAGCTTTTGTTAAAAAATCTGGCTCTAGTTTTGGAACATTAATAGCGTTTTCTTTTATGAATATTTCAAAAAACTTAAAAGGGAAAAAAGAATGTAGTCATGAGGAAATTATAAGTATTATTGAAACAGCATTAAAAACAATTCTTGAAAGAGGTAAAACTAAATTAGGTGATAAAACTATTGCAGATACCTTAGATATAATCATAAAAAATCTTAATAATAATACAAATTATTCAGAAGTATTTAAATTAGCAACAAAACAAGCGCTGGAAAACTTTAAAGGAAAAAAAATACTTATTGGAAGAGCTAGAATGTTTGAAGATAAAACTAAGGATTTAGATGACCCTGGTATGTTTGCTTTAAATAAATTAAGTGAAGCTTTTTGAAAATTCTCTTATATCTTTAATTAATAAATCAGGTTGCTCCAAAGCTGCAAAATGTCCACCTTTTGGCATTTTAGTCCAACGTTGAATATTATAAATTCTTTCAACATAAGATCTTGGTGCCCATTCCAAATATTCTTTTGGAAATAAAGCAACTGCTGTTGGAACTTTTAAAGGTAAGTCTTCTTTAGGAAGTGATCTTCCGCCCTCTTCTCTTCTTCCATAATAAATCCATGAAGCTGTGTTAAAAGTTTTGGTTACTAAATAAATCATAATATTAGACAATAAAATGTCTTTTGAATAAATGCTTTCAATATCACCATTTTTAATGTCTGACCAACCTCGCATTTTTTCAATTATCCAGGCAGCAACACCTATTGGACTGTCCATCATCGCATAACTCAATGTTTGAGGTTTTGTAGCTTGTTGTGTTCTATAACCATCTTCTATTCTTTGTTCTTTTTTAAATCTTTCTTGCCATTCTTTTTCTTCTTCTGTTTGCGGACCATCAGGATGACGAGTAATTAATATATTAATATGTATTCCTGTTAATGATTTTGGAAAATCATATGCAAGCCATGTACATATTGTTCCTCCAAAATCTCCTCCTTGAGCAATATATTTTTTATATCCAAGGATATCGGTCATTAGTGAATTAAATATCGATGCCATTTTTCTTGGACCAATTGGTTTTGAAGGTCGACTCGAAAATCCAAATCCAGGCAATGACGGAACAATAACATCAAATGCATCTTCTTCTTTTCCTCCAAATTTTTCAGGGTGCGCAAGCTGATCTATTATATGTAAAAATTCTACTATCGAACCTGGCCATCCATGACTTAATAATAATGGTTTTGGATTTGATCCACTTCCCTTCTCATAAATGAAATGAATATCGATACCATCTATATTTGATTTAAAATTTTTAAATTTATTTATTTTTTCTTCCGTTTTTCTCCAGTCAAATTGTTCAACCCAATATTTTGAAAAATCTTTCATATAATCTAAATTTGTTCCATAATTCCAGCCACCATCATCAGGCATTTCGTGCCATTGGTAGCTTTTCACTTTAGAATATATATTTTGCAGATTTTCTTCAGGTATCTCTACTTTGAATGATTTTATCATTTTATTAGTATATATATTTTAAAACTAAAATATAAAAATACTTATGAAAAAAATAATCAACAATCCAAGTAATTTTGTAGAAGAATCCATTGATGGCCTAATAAAATCTCATCCAGATATTTATGCATTAGCAAAAGATAACAATAGAGTTATTACGAGAGCTAATAAAGCATCAAAAAAAGTTGGAATAGTAACTGGTGGTGGATCAGGACATCTGCCAGTTTTTACTGGATATGTTGGAAAAGGATTTTTAGATGCTTGTGCTATTGGTTCAGTTTTTGCATCTCCTTCGGTTGAACAAATGGTTTCTGCAATTAAAAACGCTGATAATGGTAATGGTGTTTTATGTATCATTGGTAATTATGGTGGAGATGTAATGAACTTTGAAATGGCCTGTGAAATAGTTGAGGCTGAAGGCACTAAAACAAAAAAAGTAATTGTTGCAGATGATATAGCAAGTGCAAGCGAACAAGAAAAATCAAAACGTAGAGGAATAGCAGGAATGATCTTTGTTTTCAAAATTGCAGGAGCAATAGCTGAAACTGGTGTATCGCTTGAAGAAGTTTTTAATGCCGCAACTGAAACTAACAATAATATTAGAACACTCGGAGTTGCTTTATCTCCATGTATATTGCCTGAAGCTGGCAAACCTACCTTTGAAATTAATGATGATGAAATCGAAATTGGAATGGGAATACATGGTGAGCCAGGTATTAAAAGGGAAAAATTAAGACCTGCAAATGATTTGGTTGATGATCTTTACAAAAGAATTATGGAAGATTCAAAATTACAATCTAATGACAATATTGCAATAATGATAAACAGTTTGGGAGCTACACCATTAGAAGAATTATATATTGTATCAAAAAGAGTAAATGAAAATTTATCTAATTCAAAAATAAATAATGTTAAAACTTATGTTGGAAGATATGCAACTTCTATGGAAATGGCCGGTATGTCAATTACTACTTTAAAATTATCAGATAATCTTAAAAAAAATTTACTTGCTAAGAGTGAATGTCCATTTTGGAACAATTAAGTAATTTGAGAAAATTTTTAAGAAGAATAATAAGATGATTATAAAGAAATTAACTTATCTTATTATATTGAATTAAATTTGAGTACCAATTGATTGTTTTTGATAAACCCTCTTTTAAACTAGTAGAAATTTTATAGTTTAAAAATTTTAAAATTTTTTTATTTGATATTTTTATTATACTTGGAGAACCTTTCATTTTAGATCCATGATTAATTAACTTTTTTTTTGATAATTTACTTATTGTGGAAAAAATATTTCCTAAAGTGCTCATTTGATGATTGTTTATATTATAAATCTGATTAGATGATTTGAATATTGATTTTATCATCATAATCACTGCATCGTCTATATACAAATTTGATCTTAATTGATTGAGTCCACCATACACATCAATATGTTTATTAATTAGTGATTTGAGAATAACTTGGTTTAAAACTCTTTCATCATTTAATTTTGCGCCAACTCCATAGGTTAGACAAACTCTAAATATTACATAATTTTTTATACAATTAATGATAAAAGACTCTCCGAACTTTTTACTTTCAATATATGTTGATCTTGGATGATTTGTACTAGTAAAACCATTGCTCTCTTCGGTACACAATTTCTTATTTCCTGAATATATTTCAGTTGAACTCATATAAATAAATCTTCCCTTCATTTTGAGTTTATTACTTAAATCCATTAAGACATTTGAGTTTAATTTATAAGTGGAAGTTTTATATCTTAAAAATTTTGAAGGCTGCCCATAACCAGCACAGTGAAAAACTAAATCATATTTTTTATTATTTTTTATTTTACGTGTAGTTAAATCTATTTTTATAAAATTTACTTTTTTATTTTTATTAAAGTATTTTTTTACAAAATTGAAAAGATACGAGTTATAT
>CAYXLK010000032.1:4023-7478 GCA_964465855.1 uncultured Candidatus Pelagibacter sp.
TTTTTTATTTTTATTAAAGTATTTTTTTACAAAATTGAAAAGATACGAGTTATATGTTCCATCGATAGTTATTTTTATTTTTTTTTCTCTGCTAATTTTGTAAAAAAAAAATAATAAATTAAGACCTATAATTCCTGATGCTCCTGTAATTAAAATAGCCTTATTATGAAAAAAATTAATTTCTTTGGTAGAGATAGATTTAATGTCAATGCTGCTTAAATCTTCAATTAATTTTTTTTCTAAACTTTTTTTATTTTCTTGAGTATTCATTTATTTTTTTTAAGATATTTTTTTCATCGAATTTCAAATAATTATCTTGTTCAGATCTGCTTCCATATTTATGAATTATTGTATCATCATAGCTTATTGTGTGTGTGTTTTTATTAAAATATTTTTTTCTTAGCAGTCTTTCTAGGACATTTCCAAAGTATGGCTCTATTATTATAATTTTATTGTATGGCTTAACAAATTTAAAATTTGTTTTTTTTGAAATACTGCTTACATAATAAATATCGAAGTTGTTAGATTTAATTTTTTTTGAGTCAATTGAGCTTCCAACAATAATTATCAAATTTTTATTATTTTTTTTTTTTAAATATCTATTATCAAATTTAGAATGGTCTATTTTTTTTTCTGAAATTCTAAAATAGTTTACTGATTTATTATTATAATTTTTTTTAAGTAAGTATTTAAATTCTTCCGCATTAGAAGGTATAAATAAATTTATGTCTTTATAATTTGATAAAATACTAATATCTTCAAAACAGTGGTGTGTAGTCCCTAGCTTTGGATAATCATTTGAGGCGCCGACTGATATAATATTACAATTTAGTTTGTTATATACAAAATCTATTTTAATTTGATCTAATGCTCTAAGTACTAAAAAAGGAGTGATCGTATGTATAATTGGAATATATCCAGCTTTAGATAAACCTGCTCCAAATCCAATCATAGACTGTTCCATTGTGCTCATATTAAAAATTCTATTTTTATAATTTTTAAAAATATTTCGGAATGAAAAAACACCAATATCTCCTAATAGGCAGAATATTCTTTTGTCCTTTTTCATTAACTTTTCTACTGTAATAGGAAAGGCTTTTCTCATAATTTTAGCTCTAATTTAAATTTTTTTAACTCCTCCAAAGTGGGAGCTTTATGATGCCAAGCTGGATTATTTTTCATTGATTTTATGCCGTAACCTTTAATTGTATTTGCAATTACAATATTAAACGATTTATTTTTCAAACATTTTTTAATTGCACTGTCAATTTTTGATATATTATGGCCATTTATTTCATGAATTTTATCGCAATATACCGACAATTTTTTTTTAAGTTTAATAAATTTAATGCTTCTAAAATCAGATTTGTTTCTGTCTATTATTAGTAATAAATTTTTAATTTTGAAATTTTCAATTATATGCAATGTTTCCCAAGTTGTGCCTTCCATTAATTCTTGATCTCCAATTAAACAGATTACTTTCTTATTTATTTTTTTTTGTTTGAGTCCATATGCAAAACCTGCTGAATTAGGAAATCCATGACCTAATGATCCTGTGGAAAAATTAAAAATTGGTAATTTGCTTGAATCA
The DNA here is from genome assembly GCA_964465855.1 of uncultured Candidatus Pelagibacter sp. Lineage (GTDB taxonomy): Bacteria > Pseudomonadota > Alphaproteobacteria > Pelagibacterales > Pelagibacteraceae > Pelagibacter. Next base: position 5,615 of record CAYXLK010000032.1, read on the forward strand.
GGGTGTCCTCCTAATTTTGAATTAAACTTACCAAAAGAATTATAATCTTTTTTTGATAGTAATTTGAAATGTTGCATTATGGCATAAACACCAATAGCTGCATGGCCTTTGCTTAATACAAAATAGTTTTTATTAATATATTTTTTGAAAATAATATAAAGTATTTCCAAAATTGAAAAGGCACTACCTATATGACCCTCTTTTACATTAAAACAACTTTTTAAAATATTGTATCTTATTAAATTAATTTCTTTTTTAATCATTATTTGATTAATTTTAGATCGCTCTCTACCATCTCACTAATTAATTTATCGAAATTTATTTTTGGCTTCCACTTTAGAATTTTTTTAGCTTTAGAATAGTTTCCTTTTAAATTGTGAACTTCATTAGGCCTAAAATAAATTTTTTCCTGCTTAACAATTACCTGAGATTTTTTAATGGACTGTTTATTTTCTGTTGAAACTACATATTCTAAGCCATCTTTATTTTTTTTCCATTTAGCTTTAATTTGTAATTTTTTTAAAACTAAGTTTACAAGATCTTTAACAGAATAGTTTTTGCCAGTTGCTATGACAAAATCATCTGGTTTTTTATTTTGTAAAATTCTCCATTGAGCTTCCACAAACTCTTTTGCATGACCCCAATCTCTTTTTGAATATAAATTTCCTAAATAGAGACATTTTTGTTTTCCTTTTAAAACCTTTATTAATCCTATTATTGTTTTTCTTGATATAAAATTTTCCCCTCTTCTTGGAGATTCATGGTTAAACAAAATTCCATTTGATGTAAACATTGAGTAAGCTTCTCTATAATTTTTTGTTATCCAATAAGAATATAGTTTTGCTGTTCCGTATGGAGATACAGGTTCAAATTTACTTTTTTCGTTGTAAGGTTTGTCTGGACTATTTCCAAATATTTCTGAAGTAGATGCTTGATAAAATTTCATTTTTCTTTTTTTATCAATTATCCTAATTGCTTCTAAAATTCTTAATGTTCCAATTGAATCTGTTTGAGCTGTATATTCTGCTAATTCAAAAGAAACTCCGACGTTGCTTTGCGCGGCTAGATTATATATTTCGTCAGGTCTAATTTGATCAATTAAATTAAATACATTTGAAAAATCTGTAACATCTCCATACTTAAGAATTAAATTAGGTTTTAAATGAAAATCTTCATAAATATGATCTATCCTAGTGGTATGAATGAGGCTTGTCCTTCTTTTAACACCATAGACTTTATATTTTTTTTTTAAAAGAAGTTCGGCTAAATAAGATCCGTCTTGACCAGTTATGCCAAATATCAATGCAATTTTTTTATTCATTGTTGAAGTTATTAATCTAATTAATTTTTAAAGTAAATTAAATATTTAAATAGCGCTAAGTATCAATTGCTATTTATCTCTTTTGGATAAAATTAGATTTTTAAGAGGCCATTTAAAATTAATTCTAGGATCATTCCATTTTACTGAAATCTGATTTTTCACATCATTATATTTTCCTCTAAAAGAATATTTATATTGATATAAAGATTCTTTAGATAAACATAACCAGGAATTTAAAAACATTGGGGGTATTAAGATAGAAATTTTATTTTTTTCATTTAACTTAATTGCTGTATATTTTAAATAATTTTTAGATTTTTTTCTATAATCAACAATTACATTAAGTACCTCACCTTTTATGCAAGTAACTAATTTCCAGGATTTCCTATCGCAATGAAAACCTCTTAAGACTCTTTGATTGGATGTTGTAAATTTATCAAGATTAAATTTTATTTTTTTAAAATAGCTTTTTTCCCAATTTGTCCAAATTTCTCCTCGCGAATCTTTAAACACATCTGCTTTAAAATATTTTATTTCACTAAG
>CAYXLK010000033.1:0-7355 GCA_964465855.1 uncultured Candidatus Pelagibacter sp.
CAGACCACAATGTTCCTTTTGGTTTTAATCCTTTAATAAGCAATTCTTGACCCATGCCTCCATCAAGAATTCTTGTTGATTTAAAATAATTTATATCCATTTTTATAAAAATAATTTTACACCCATTCTAATAGAAACAAACAATACAAGCATTGCTGTAACTAAAGCTAAAATTCTAGTAGGAAATATTTTTAAGTTTAAAAAATTACCAATATGACCACCTATCATTACAGCTAAAAATAAATACCAGTAATTTGATACTTCGGTTAAAACAATATTTTTAGTTAATTGACCAATAACACCAGCTATTGAGTTAACAAGAATGAATAAAGAAGCTGCAGTAACTATATGTTTTGGCTTACCTGCTTTTATTAAAAAAAGAATTGGACTTAAAAATATACCTCCTCCAATACCAACCACACCTGAAATAAAACCTAATATTCCGCCTATTAAAATTGAAATAATGATTGGAATATCTTTATATTTTTTGTCTTCATCATCATAAGATTTAAATTTTATTAAAAGCATTGTTCCCGCAAAAGTTAAAACTAAAAATAAAAAAATTTCGAATAAATTTTTATCTATTTGTAAAGATCCCCCAATGTATGCAAGTGGTATAGATCCAATCAAATATGGGATTAATAATTTTAAATTTAAATTTCCAGCTCTGATGTAGTTGAAACTATTTCCAGAAACTACAAATATGTTGCATATCAAAGCTATTACTGGAAAAATATAATATGGAACATTCAATATCAGTAGTAGAGCAAGGTAGGTAGAACCACCTCCAAATCCAACACTGGCATATAAAATAGCAGTTACAAAAAATAATATTGATAATATAATCATTATAATTTTATGAAAGTTAATATAGCACTTCTGACAGTAACCGACACAAGAACTTTAGATACAGATAAATCTGGAGCTATACTTGTAGGAAAAATTAAAAAGGCAAATCATAATTTAATAGATAGAAAAATTTGTAAAGACAGTAAAGAAGAGATAATAAAAATTCTTAACTTGTGGATCGAAAAAAAAGAAATTGATGTTGTTATAACAACAGGAGGAACCGGATTGACAGGAAGAGACATTACGCCTGAAGCATTAGAGGAAATAGCAGACAAGCATATTCCAGGATTTGGTGAGGTTTTCAGAACAATCAGTTTAAAAACTGTTGGTACTTCTTCTATTCAGTCAAGAGCATGCGCAGTATTAGCTAATGGTAAATATATATTTGCATTACCAGGTTCTTCAGGAGGTGTAACTGATGCTTGGGAAGAGATTTTAATACATCAACTAGATATTAATCATAAACCCTGCAATTTTGTAGAATTAATTCCAAGACTTAAAGAAAAATAAAATTTTAATTTTTTTCTCTTGTTGCAATATAAACTCCTAAAGTTGCAATTATAAATCCGCATATATCGATTAGGTCCAAATTTTCCCCTAAAAATATCCATGCCATAATTGCTGAAGTAGGAGGTATTAGAAAAAAAACAGAAACAGTTTTACTTGCTGAGTTTTTTTTTATTAAAAACATCAAAATAGTAAATGCCCCAAACGAAACTAATAATATTTGATGACTTATCGAAATTATAAAAGTTGTTGAAAAATTTATAAATGGCTTTTGAATGAAAAAAATAATTATAATTAAGTGAAATAATAATCCTCCAATTGCTTGGTACATATTGCTAACAGATAAAGGTAAATTATTACTTATTTTTTTTTGCCAGAGTGTTGCACAAGTAACTGCAATCAAAGAAATAACTACTGCAATTATTCCTAGTAACGGTAGTGATTTACCTATATCAAAGCCTATAACTAAAGTTGCACCAACAAATCCTAATAAAACTCCTAGCCATTTTTTCCACGTAATTTTTTCTTTTAAAATAGGACCAGCTAAAGCATTTGTGAGTACAGGCTGAAGTGTAACTATTAAAGCAGCAATTCCAGTAGGTAAACCAATAGAAATTGAATAAAAAACACCACCAAGATAAAATCCGTGGAATAGTATTCCTGTAGAAATTGAAGGGAAAATATTTTTTGTAAGAACCAAAATTTTTTGTTTTGAAAATAATGAAAAAAAATAAAAACCTATTGCAACAATTAAAAACCTAAAACTTAAAGCTGCAAAAGGATCACTATAATCAACTATTGGTTTTGTTGTTATAAAAGCCGAAGACCAAAGTAAAACAAATATTAGTGGTAGAAATTTTATCACAGAGTTTAAAAAAATTACTTTTGATATTTTTCTTTCCACTCAGAATAAGGCATTCCATAAATATGTTCTCGTGCATCAGGATCTGATATTGAAATACCTTTTTTTTCAGCTTCTTCCCTATACCATCTTGAAAGACAATTTCTGCAAAATCCAGCTAAATTCATTAAATCTATATTTTGTACATCATTTCTTTTTCCAAGATGTTCAATCAATCTTTCGAATGCAGCAGATTGCAATTCCTTTTTTGTATTATCATCCATAATAATTTGTGTTAAAGTTTTTTTACATTAATGAAACTGACTGGATCATATCAAATATACTTAGAAAAACAAAAGGTATGGGATGCTTTAAATGACCCAGAAATATTAAGAAAATCAATACCTGGATGTGAAGATTTTAAAAAAGATTCTGAAACTGAATTTACAGCTACTGCAACAAATAAAATTGGCCCTTTTAATGCAAGCTTTACAGGAAATATTGAGTTAAAAGAAATTAATTCACCACACAGTTATGTGATAGAAGGTTCCGGAAATTCACCTGTTGGCTTTGCCTCAGGAGAAGCAAAAGTTAAACTAGAAGATTACGAAGGTGGCACTAAACTAATTTATGAAGTTGAGGCAAATGTGGGTGGAAAAATTGCTCAAGTTGGCTCACGATTAATTGATATGACTGCAAAAAAAATGGCAGATGTTTTTTTCGGAAATTTTTCAGATTTAATTTCAAAAGAAAAAATTTCACGTGAAACAGATTCTAAACCTAAAGGTGAAAATCAAGAAATAATTACAAACAATAAAATTAATAAAATATCAAATAAAAAAATTATAATTTATATATCTGTAGCAATTCTATTGGGAATAGGGGTATATTTTATTATTTGAATCGCGCTAAACTAGAATCAAAATTTTATTAATAATTGAAGGTTATTTTTTATTATGATTAAATGTTTACAACAAATTAATAGCTTTTTTTAGGAGGTACGGAGTGAAAAAGGTTAGTGCGGAAGTTAATGGTAAAAATATTACCAAGGAAATACCGGATCATACATTATTATCAGTTTTTTTAAGAGACATTTTAAATTTAACAGGAACTCATGTGGGATGTGACACTAGCCAATGTGGTGCATGCGTTGTTCATGTAGATGGCAAATCAATAAAAAGCTGTACAGCATTTGCAGCTGATGTAAACGGTTCAAAAATTACAACTATTGAAGGTATAGCTAAAAACGGAAAAATGCATCCAATGCAAGAAGCATTTAAAAAACTTCATGGATTGCAATGCGGTTTTTGTACTCCCGGGATGGTTATGAGTGCAATTGATTTATTGCAAAAAAATAAAAAACCAAGCGATACTGAAATTAGAGAATGGTTAGAAGGTAATATCTGTAGATGTACTGGTTATCAAAATATTGTTGCCGCAGTAAAAGAAGCGGCTTCAAAAATGTAGGAGGAAATTAAGAATGGCAAGTTTAGTTGGTTCTAGAGTTGAAAGAAAAGAAGATAAAAAACTTTTAACTGGAAGAGGAAAATATACGGCAGATGTAAACTTTGTTAATCAAACATTTGCGTATTTTGTTCGTTCACCTCATGCAAGAGCACAAATTAAAAAAGTTGACACATCTAAAGCAATGAAAGCACCAGGTGTAGTAGCTGTTCTTACAGGAGCAGATATCGCTAATGATAAAATTGGAGGATTGATAGCTGGATGGAGAATTAAAAGTGAGGATGGCTCAGATATGAAAGTTCCAGCTCATCCACCACTTGCAAACGATACTGTTAACTATGTAGGAGATCATGTTGCGGTTGTAATTGCAGAATCCCTTGATGAAGCAAGAAATGCAGCGGACCTTGTTAAGGTTGATTATAAAATATTAAAAGCCGTTGTGGATACAAAAAATGCAATGAACTCTGATCAAATCTACAAAGATATTCCAAAAAATTTATGTTTTGATTGGTTGTTAGGTGATAGGGCCAAAGTAAAAGAAGCTTTTGAAAATGCTGATAAAATAATTAAAATTGATTTAATTAATAATAGACTTGTTCCAAATGCAATGGAGCCGAGAGCAGCTAATGCAGAATATAATCCATCTACTGAAGAAATTACTTTATATACCACAAGTCAGAATCCACACTTAGCTAGAATAATTATTTCTGCATTTAATGGTGTAGCTCCAGAAAACAAACTAAGAGTTATAGCTCCAGATGTGGGGGGAGGATTTGGTTCAAAAATTTACCCTTATGCTGAAGAAGTTGTTTGCAGCTGGGCTGCAAAAAAAATTGAAAGAGCAGTTAAATGGGTTGCTGATAGAACAGAATCTTTTTTGTCTGATTGTCACGGAAGAGATCATGTTACACATGCAGAACTTGCAGTTAAAAACGATGGTACTTTTTTAGGTTTTAAAAATGAAACAATAGCAAACATTGGAGCTTATGCTTCTGTATTTGCAACTGTTACACCAACCTATTTATTTGGACCATGTGCTACTGGAGTTTATAAAATGCCAGCAGCTTATAGTAATGTTAAAGCAGTATTTACAAATACTGCGCCAGTTGATGCTTACAGAGGAGCGGGAAGACCAGAGGCAACATATACGATTGAAACATTGGTAGAAAAAGCAGCAAGAGAACTTGGTATGGATCCAGCAGAAATTCGTATGAAAAATTTTCCTACTCAATTTCCATTTCAACAAACATTAGTTCATTCTGTTGACTCTGGAGATTATGTTGCAAGTTTAAACAAAGTTATGGAAGTAGCTGATTATAAAGGTTTTGAGAAAAGAAAAAGAGAGTCAGAATCTAAAGGTAAGTTAAGAGGAATAGGGTTATGTTCATACTTCGAAGCTTGTGGTATAGCGCCATCACCTGTGGTTATGATGTTAGGATGTGGAATAGGCTTATGGGAATCTGCAGAGGTTAGATTTAATCCAACAGGAAATGTCACTGTATTTACTGGTTCACATAGCCATGGACAAGGTCATGAAACTACATTTGCACAAATAGCTGCGGATCAATTAGGAGTACCAATAGAAAATATTGAAATCTCTCACGGAGATACGGATAAAGGACCTTTTGGATACGGAACATATGGCTCAAGATCTTTAACAGTAGGTGGAACAGCAATTGTTAAAGCATGTGATAAAATAATAGCTAAAGGTAAAAGAGTTGCAGCAAAAATGTTAGAAGAAAGCCCGGATGATGTTGAATTTAGCAATGGAGAGTTTGTAGTTACAAAATCTAATAAAAAGAAAACAATAGGAGAGGTTGCCTTTGCTTGTTATTTACCAGGAACTTATGGTGAACTTAAATCACCTTTACCTGAAGGAGAAGAGCCAGGTCTTAAAGAAACATCTTTTTTTGATCCTGCTAACTTTTCTTTTCCAGCAGGCTCGCATATTTGTGAGGTAGAAGTTGATCCTGATACAGGAGAAACAAAGGTAGTAAAATATACAGCTATAGATGACTTTGGAACTATTATTAATCCTTTAGTAGTTGAAGGACAGGTTCACGGAGGTATAGTTCAAGGAATAGGACAAGCACTTTATGAAAATTGCCATTACAATGAGTCAGGCCAACTAGTTACAGCATCTTATATGGATTATACAATGCCTAGAGCTGATAATTTTCCAGAATTTAATTTAGGATTTACTTGTACACCAGCAACTTCAAATCCACTTGGAACTAAAGGATGTGGAGAAGCTGGAGCAATTGCATCTCCTCCTGCAGTGATGAACGCTGTTATGAATGCTATTGGAACAGAGATTTCAATGCCAGCGACTGCAGAAAAGGTTTGGGAAGCTTGCAAGAAAAATAAAAAAAAAAATTCGGAAGCTGCATAAGGAGAAAATATGAAAACATTTAATTATCATTCAGCTAAAGATGTAAAAGAAGCTTCAAAATTATCATCTTCTAAATCTGTTTTTTTAGCAGGTGGAATGACAACTATTCCTTCTATTAAATTAGGACTAGCAAGCTATAAAGATATTATTGATATAAAAGGAATTAAAATTTTGTCAGGAATTAAAGTTAGCGGCAAGTCAGTAAAAATTGGCGCAACCACAAAACATGTAGAAGTTGCTAATTCAAAAGAAATTAAAAAAATAATACCGTCTCTATCAGCTTTAGCAGAAGGAATAGGGGATCCCCAAGTAAGAAATAGAGGAACAATAGGAGGATCTATTGCAAATAATGATCCAGCAGCTGACTATCCATCTGCATGTATTGCTTTAAATGCAACGATACACACAAATAAAAGAAAAATTGATGCAGAAAAATTCTTTAAAGGTATGTTTGAAACATCACTTAAGAGTGGTGAAATTATTGAAGCAATTGAATTTAAAGTCCCAGAAAAATCTTGTTATCAAAAATATCCAAATCCAGCATCAAGATATGCGATTGTTGGAGTTTATGTTGCTAAACATAAAAAAGGAGTTAATGTTGCAGTTACAGGAGCTAAATCTTGCGTGTATAATGAAAAAAATTTAAAACAAGCTCTTTCAAAAAGTTTTTCTTCTTCCGTATTAGATAATGTAAGAATTTCTTCATCAGGAATGAACTCAGATATTCATGCATCAGCAGAATATAGAGCGAATATGGTTAGAGTATTTGCAAAAAAAGCTGTTGATGCTTGCTAAATAAATCATTCAGTATTAACTTTAACTCAAATGAAAAATTCATTTGATGAAAAAATTTTAGAAGAAGCAAACGATTGGATAAAAACTAATCAAAAAGTTGTTCTTGCAACTGTAATTCAAACTTGGGGATCATCGCCCAGACAGGTTGGAAGCAGGATGATTGTTAATGAAAAAGGAGATTTTTCAGGTTCTGTTTCTGGCGGATGTGTTGAGTCAGCAGTAGTTAGAGAGTGCATGGGTTTAATTAAAGATAACAAACCATGTAAAAAAATTGAATTTAAAGTTTCTAATGAAAGTGCTTGGGAAGTAGGACTTGCTTGTGGTGGAGAAATTGAAGTATACCTAGAACAGATAATTTAAAAGTAAAATGATAAATTGGCATAAAAGATATATAGAATATTGGAAAAAAAAACTAAACATTTCTGATTATGGAGTTGTCTGGATATCATTTCTTAAAGGTATATTTATTGGATTGCTAATTTATCATTTTTTTATTGTTTAAATGAA
>CAYXLK010000034.1:0-7202 GCA_964465855.1 uncultured Candidatus Pelagibacter sp.
ATGGAGGGTTAGACTTATTTAAAATTTTTGAAGGTTTTTTAAACCAAAAAATATCTTCTGATACATTTTTCCAAAATTCTTCAGGGTTATTTATTGAAGACTCATAAATTTCTTTAAATTTTAGATTCATGTTGATTTAGTAATTATGATCATTTTATATAAATTTTATGTTACAGGTTGTATTTAATTTTAAAAAGTTAGCAAAATCAATACTTTTTAAAGTACAAAAAAGGCTTCAATTAAACAATTATATTTGTTATTAAGCCACTAACTTAGGAGTGACCATAATGGTCGTCCTGTAGTTTAAATTTAAACTATAAATAAATAAGGGAATTTTTTATATGAAAAAACTTAAGCTTTTTGCGCTAGCAACTGTAGCCTTATTGAGTTTTGCAGGTTCTGCAAACGCAGAAACAGTTATCCTGGCATCTGACGACTTTGTAGGAGTTACTTTTTGGATAATTTCAATGGGTATGTTAGCGGCTACAGCATTCTTCTTCATGGAAAGAGGATCAGTTGCATCTGGTTGGAAAACTCCAGTAACAGTTGCGGGTCTTATAACTGGTATTGCATTTATTCACTACATGTACATGAGAGGTGTATGGGTACAAACTGGTGAATCATCAACTGTTTATAGATACATTGACTGGTTAATTACTGTACCTTTACAGATGGTAGAATTTTATTTAATTCTTGTAGCTGTAAGAAAAGTATCTGGTGGTATTTTCTGGAGACTATTAATTGGATCTCTATTTATGCTAATCGGTGGATACTTAGGTGAAGCAGGTTACATAAATGCTCTACTTGGTTTCATAACTTGGATGGCTGGATGGTTATACATTCTTTATGAAGTATTTTCAGGTGAAGCTGCTAAAGCAGCGGCTAAAACCGGCAACAAAGGTCTTGTGACTGCATTTAGTGCAATGAGAATGATCGTAACAATTGGTTGGGCAGTATACCCACTAGGCTATATATTTGGTCACCTAACAGGTGGTGTTGATGCTAATTCACTAAACGTGATTTACAACATTGCAGACTTTATTAACAAAATCGCATTTGGTTTAGTTATTTGGGCTGCAGCGATGCAAAATACATCAGCTAGAGCTAGATAACTAAAATTATCAAACTTTAATTAAATAGGGCGAGTATGTTTTTACATGCTTGCCCTATTTTTTTTAGTTATTATATAAAACGCATGGCAAAAATTACTTATATAAAACATAACGGCAAATCCCAAACAATTGATGTAGAAAATGGTTTAACTGTTATGGAGGGTGCTGTCCAAAATGATATATCCGGAATTGATGCTGACTGTGGTGGTTCAATGGCATGTGCTACCTGCCATGTTTATGTCAAAGAAGATTGGTTTAATAAAGTTTCATCTAAAACAGAAGGAGAAGATGATATGTTAGATCAAGCTTATAAACCTAAAAAAAATAGTAGACTAAGTTGCCAACTTATAATCTCAGATGAACTAGATGGATTAATAGTTAATTTACCAGAGAAACAAGTTTAATGATAAAAACAGATGTAGTAATTATTGGAGCAGGTCCAACAGGATTATTTTGCGCACATCAATTGGGTGTCATAGGTCTTAAATGCGAAATAATAGATAATCTAAATAAAGCAGGCGGACAATGTATTGAGCTTTATCCAGACAAACCTATTTATGATATTCCTGCAATTCCTGAATGTACAGGTGAAGAATTAACCAAAGGTCTACTTAAACAAATTGAACCATTTAATTTTAAAATTCATCTTAATCAAAGAGTAGAGAAATTGTCTAAAGAGGGAAATAATTGGAAATTAACAACAAGTGGTAAAAATGAATTTCTTTCTCCAAACATTGTAATAGCCGGAGGCGTTGGATCATTTGAACCTAGAAAATTTCCAGTTGAAGAATGCGAAAAATTTGAGAATAATTCAGTTCTGTATTCGATTAAAGATAAATCAATATTTATAGAAAAAACAGTTTCTATTTTTGGTGGTGGTGATAGCGCATTAGATTGGGCTATAGAATTATCAAAAAACTCAAAAGTAAAATTAATTCATAGGAGAGATGAATTCAAAGGAGCGAAATCAAGTGTTGATAAATTAAAACAATTAGAAAAAGAAAATAAAATAGAAATATTTACAAAATACCAGTTATCCAAAATATCTGGAGACAGCAAGCTAGAAGGTATCGAAATAAAGCATGATGATGGTAATATAAAATTATTTAAAACAGATTATTTATTAGGTTTTTTTGGATTAATAATGCAACTGGGTCCAATTTTAGATTGGGGGCTAAATATTGATAAAAAAACAATTCCAGTCAACGCTGAGAATTTTGAAACTAATCAAAAAGGAATTTTTTCAATTGGAGATATTTGTACTTATCCTGGAAAATTAAAATTAATCTTATCTGGTTTTCACGAAGGCGCATTAGCAGCAAGAGGATGTTTTAAATATGCAAGACCAAATGAAAAATTAAGATTTGAATTTACTACAACATCCAAAGCTATTCTTGAAAGACTAGGTAAAGCGAAATGATTGAACTTTTTTCAGCCGATACTCCTAATGGAAAAAAAATCGGTATCATGCTTGAGGAGATAAGTTTTGAATATAAAGTTACAAAAGTAAATATTAATATTGGTGATCAGTTTAAACCTGAATTTAGAAAGATAAGTCCTTTTAGCAAAATCCCGGTAATTATAGATCATGAAAATAACGGAGAATCCATTTTTGAGTCAGGAGCTATACTAATGTATCTTGGAGAAAAAAGTGAAAAGTTTTACGATAAAAGTGAGAGATTAAAAATTAATCAATGGTTAATGGCCCAAATGGGATATGTTGGACCATTGATAGGACAACATCATCAATTTCATCATTATAATCGTGGAAAAAGTGAATTCGGAGAAGAAAGATATTTTAAAATTACACGATCAATCTATAAGGATCTAAATGAAAGATTGGAAAGCTCTAAATTTCTAGCAGGTCCAAATTATACAATTGCAGATATTGCAACTTGGCCATGGATTGCAAGACATGAATGGCACGATATTGGATTAAAAGACTTTAAGAATTTAACCAGATGGTATTTGGAAATATCAAACAGAGAAAAGGTTATTAAAGGTTATGATTTTATGAAAAGAGGTGAAGTTATTCCAAAACCTTAGTTGTCAGCGTAAACTTTCTCTTCTTTTTCATGTTTTTCTTGAGCAGCAATACATAAAGTTGCGACAGGTCTTGCTATTAATCTTTTCAAACCTATAGGTTCTCCAGTTTCTTCACAAAATCCATATGTGCCATTCTGAATTCTTTTTAAAGCTGAATCTATTTTTGCAATTAATTTTATTTGTCTATTAATTGCTCTTAACTCTACATTTTTTTCTGTATAAGAGCTTGCCTGATCAACAATATCTGCAGATGCACTATTATCATCTAATGAACTGTTATAGATGGCTTGATTATTAGTTCTTTTTAAATCAGTTTTCCAATCTTGTAATTTTTTTTTGAAAAAAACTAAATGTTTTGGACACATGTATTTTTCAGTTTCTTTAGGGGTATATGTCTTAGAAATTTTTACCATCTCAATATTTAAAAATCTGGTGAATATATTCATCAATTGACTACTGTCAAGAAAGCATTAATTGTGTAAATTGAAGAAAATGGCTGATAATAAAAAAAAAATTTTAAATTTATTTTATATTTTTATCACTATACATTTATTTCTATGGACAGTTGTGCCAACAATAGTGAATCAAAACTTACCACTAGATACAATAGAAGCTTTAGCGTGGGGTAGTAATTTAGATTGGGGTTTTAATAAACATCCTCCTTTAAGTGCTTTTTTTCCAGAAATTTTTTTTAGAATATTTGGACCACAAGACTGGGCATATTATTTACTAAGTCAAATATTTGTAATAATTTCTTTTTATTTTGTTTTTAAATTATCAAATGAGTTATTAAATAATTTAAAACTAAGTTTTATTTCAGTATTATTATTAGAAGCAATTTATTTTTATAATTTTACTACACCAGAATTTAATGTGAATGTTTGCCAATTGCCTTTTTGGACCCTTACAGTTTACTTTACCTGGAAAATTTTTAAGAAAGAAGAGCCGAATATCTTTGATTTAATATTTTTAGGAATTTTTGCAGCAGCAGGAATTTTGTCTAAATATTTATTCTTATATTTGTTAATTTCTATTGATTTACTATTTGTTTATTTAATTTTTGTAATTAAAGACAGAAAATTTCAATTTGCTTATTTATTATCTTTAGAGATATTCTTATTATTATTAATTCCACATTTAGTTTGGCTAACTAACAACGATTTTGCAACTATTACGTATGGTTTAAAAAGAACAGGGCTTGAGGATGGTCAAATATTGAATCATATTACAAATCCTATTTTATTTATTTTAAAACAAATTGGTATTTTAATCCCATTTTTTGCACTTTGTTTTGTATTGATTAAAAAATTTAAACTGAAAATTAATACAAAAGACAAAAAATTAATATTTTTAATTTTTATTAATTTAATTCCAATAATATTAATGACAATTACTTCATTAATTACTGGATCAAAAATAAGAACTATGTGGATGACGCCATTTTATTTATTTTTTGGTTTATTAATAACCTATGTTTATAAAAATCAAATTAAATCAAAAAAAATAAACAATTTTATCATTGGATTTATATTTTTATTTTTATTTTCACCGATTGCTTATGGTTATGTTTCAATATCAAAAGATGACAAAAGAACAGATTATCCTGGTAAAGAAATAGCTGAATTAGTGGAGAGAAAATGGCTCAAAAACTTTTCTAATGAAATTAAATATGTGATTGGTGATGAATGGCACGCGGGCAATTTGTCTTATCACTTGCCATCAAGACCTATCTGGTTCAACAGTATCAAGAATAAAACGGAGAAATTAGATATAAATGGCGGAGTAGTCTATACTGGCAATGCTGAAGTATTAAAGCAAGTGTGTCCAGGTATATATGGCAAGATAAAAAAACAGGGTTTCTGCATGATCGGAAATAAATAAATCATGGGTAATTTAGATCAAGTTGTAAATTTTATAAACAAAATACCAAAAACGGAATTACATCTTCATATCGAGGGAAGTTTAGAACCTGAACTAATGTTTAAACTTTCAAAAAGAAATAAAATAGAAATTCCCTTTAAATCTGTAGATCAAATAAAATCTGCTTATAATTTTACAAATTTAGATTCTTTTTTAAAAATTTATTATGAAGGATCAAATGTTTTAATTACAGAGGAAGATTTTTTTGATCTTACTTGGGAATATATTTTAAGATGTAAGAAGGACAACATAGTTCATACTGAAATTTTTTTTGATCCTCAGTCACACACAGTAAGAGGAGTAAGTTTTAATACAGTAATCAATGGAATTCATAAAGCATTACAGAAAGCAAATACCGAATATGGCATTACATCAAAAATTATAATGTGTTTTTTAAGACATTTAGACGAAGAACGTTGTTTTAAAGTATTAAATGAAGCTTTAAAACATAAAGATAAAATTATTGGAGTTGGTTTAGATTCATCAGAAAAAGGAAATCCGCCACAAAAGTTTAAAAAGTTATTTAATACAGCGATTAAAGAGGGTTTTTTAACCGTTGCGCATGCTGGGGAAGAAGGTCCACCGGAATATATTTGGGATAGTTTAAATTTACTTAATGTAAAAAGAATCGATCATGGAGTTCAATGTTTAAAAGATGAAAAGCTAGTTCAATTGCTTAGAAAAAAAAACATACCTCTTACTGTATGCCCCTTATCAAATGTTAAATTATGTGTTTTTGATAAACTTGAAAATCATAATTTAAAAAAAATGATAGATGAGGATCTTAGAGTTATGGTGAATTCTGATGACCCTGCGTATTTTGGAGGTTATTTAAATACTAATTTAATTAAAACCTCTAAAGCTTTAAATTTAAGTTTAGATGAAGTAAAAATTTTGATTCAAAATTCATTTAAATCCTCATTCTTGGATGAAAAAAGTAAAAATATTTGGTTGAATAGGATATAATTTAACTAAAATTAGCTCATGAAGATTAAGATATTAATTTCTGTTTATAATGATTTTGAATCAGCATCAAAGTTGATTAATGATATTAATTCTGAAATAACAAATCTTAGTCAAGAATTTTCAATCATTTTAGTAAATGATGCCTCCACAGACAAAGTTGAAATAGATGTTTCAAAAATTGATAAAATTAATTCAATAAAAATTATAAATATGAAAGAAAATCGAGGACATGCACGATGTAATGCTGCAGGATTAAAATATATTTTTGAAAATGAGGAATTCGATTATGTAATTCCAATGGATGGAGATGGAGAAGATAGACCAGAGGAAATATTAAAGTTTGTAGAAATTATAAAATACAATAACTCAAAACCTATTGTCGGAGAAAGAATTAAAAGATCTGAGGGTTTATTTTTTAAGTTATCATATACTGTTCATAAGTTGATAACTTATGTTTTTACAGGACATTCAATAAAGTTTGGAAATTATACTTGTTTGCCAAGAGCAACAGTTGAAAAAATGATAAATGAAAAAGCTACTTGGAGTAGTTTTTCCGGATCTTTAGCTAAATTAGAAAAAAATAGATCAACAATATCTTCGATAAGAGGCCCCAGATACTTTGGTCCATCTAAAATGAGTTTTTATAATTTAATAAAACACTCTTTATCAATTATCGCAGTATTTAAAACAAATGTAATTATAAGATCAATTTTATTTTATTTAATTTATTTATTTTTAATTTCAGAAAATCTAACTTACATAACATCGATTCCTTTAATACTAGTTGTTATTTTTGTTATCTCAGTATTAGGAATGTCAAAAAGAGAAAATATTGATGAGTATCAAAACTCTCTTTCTAATATAATTAATACAGTTAATATTAAATAATGAAAAAATTTTGGAGATCTGGCTGTGGAAAATAAAATAAATTTTTTCTTTAGACATCAAATTTGGCATCTGGGCGGAAATATTATTTTATTTTATATAGGCGTTCAACTAGTTGATCTTGATAGTAATACGAATACATTTATTGGAATAAATGCTTTGAACTGGTTTATGATTGCAATGCTTATTCCACTAATTCATCAAACTTATGTATGGGCGTGTTGGAGATCAGAACTTTGCTGGAAAACAATTAGCAAAACAATTGGGTTTAAG
>CAYXLK010000035.1:0-6936 GCA_964465855.1 uncultured Candidatus Pelagibacter sp.
CAGTTAAAACTAAAGTTACCAAAGAAAAATTTATTTTTTTAGGAAAAATAAAATCGCTAAGTTGGCCCACTTGGTTACTTCCTAAAATTCAACAAAATCACAAAAATTATATTATTAGTTTAGCTAATTTATGTAGATGGTTAGCAGAGCAGGCCGAAAACTTAGGTGTTGAAATTTTTCCGGGCTTTCCTGCGAGCGAGATTTTATATAATGAGGATGGGTCTGTTAAAGGAGTTGCAACACAAGACATGGGTTTAGATAAAGAAGGTAATAAAAAAGATAGTTTTGAACCAGGAATGGAGCTTCATGCTAAAGTGACAGTTTTTGCAGAAGGATGCAGAGGCCATTTAGGTAAGCAATTAATAGAAAAATTTGAATTAAGCAAAAATAAAGATCCACAACAATACGGAATTGGTTTTAAAGAAATTTGGGAAGTAAATGAAAACAATCATGAAGAAGGTTTAGTTATGCATACTGCTGGTTGGCCATTGGATAATCATACTTATGGTGGAAGTTTTGTTTATCATGCACAAAATAAACAAGTATACCTTGGTTATGTAATAGGTCTAGATTACCAAAATCCACACCTGTCTCCATTTGATGAGTTTCAGAGATTTAAAACTCATCCCGCAATTAGAAAAATTATAGAAAGTGGAAAAAGAATTTCCTATGGCGCAAGAGCACTAATTGAAGGTGGACTTCAAAGCTTACCAAAAATGTATATGCCCGGAGCTTTATTAATTGGATGCGATGCAGGTACTTTAAATATGCCAAAGATCAAAGGATCTCATACTGCAATGAAAAGTGGAATGATTGCAGCAGAAACGATAATTGAACATTTAAACGAAAACAAAAATCTTTCAATTTATGAAGATAAATTTAAACAATCATGGGTTCAAAAAGAATTACATGAAGCAAGAAATATTAAACCAAGTTTTAGATGGGGTTTATTTTTAGCAATTTTATTTACGGGAATAGATCAAATTTTATTTAGAGGAAAACTTCCTTTCACATTAAAACATAAACATGCAGATCATGAGTGCTTGAAAGCGGCTGATAAAATGCCAAAGATAGAATATCCTAAATCTGATAATGTTATAACTTTTGACAAAACAAGCTCCGTATATTTGACAGGAACAAATCATTCAGATAATCAACCTGTTCATTTGAAACTGAGAGACCCAGAATTACCAATTAAATATAATCTTGAAAAATATGATGAGCCTGCGCAAAGATATTGTCCCGCAGGTGTATACGAAGTTCAATATGAAAACAATTCACCAAAATTTGTAATTAATTCACAAAACTGCATTCATTGTAAAACTTGTGACATCAAAGAACCATCCCAAAATATAACTTGGGTAACGCCAGAGGGCAGTGGTGGGCCAAGATACGGTAATATGTAATTTATTTAAATCTAAATAAAAAACTATTTTTAAATCTTTCTAAAAAATTTCTATTATCACCAAATTTAGGTTCATCAATTCCTGGTCTTCTCTTCCATCTTGCATAAAAATATTTTGTTCTTCTAAATAGTGAGTTATCATTAATATAATAATAAATAGCTAAAGATTTTCTTCCTATACTTTTAGGACAAGTGATAGGATCAGGGAAACCATGATTAGACTCTGTATCTGTTCTAAAGATTGCAGCGTGGTTAATTTTTGGAAATACTTTTACGAAATTATTTTTCATTTTTTGGTCCCATAACTCAATTGCACCTCCCCATTTTTCATCCCAATTATCATTTAAATATATCAGTAAGTTCAATATTCTTTTGAGTTTTCTGTTCCTAATATATCTAAAATCAGAATGTATTTTTAGATATCCACCATTTTTACTTTCATGCATTCCACCACCAAATAATGAAGGATCAGCTACTAAGTTATTTATTTTAAATTTATATTCTAAAATATTTGTAAAATTTTTTGAATTTAAATAATCTACAATTTTTTTAATTTCAGAAGGAAACAAATTATAGTCATTCAATGCTTTTTTTGTTTTTTGAAATAAAACATCAGAAGATGAGTATATTTGATCTGGAAATCTAAATGATGAAGAGATAGATTTTATCATATCTTCAGGTAAAAATTTTTTTGTAGTGCAATGACCGTAAGGATAATTATTTACATTTAGTATTTTTTTATGATGATCAACTAGTGAATTAATATCAAGTACATCCATTAGAATAAATCAATTGCATATTTCTTTAAAATGTCAATAGGAATTAGTTATAGAGTTTTTCGTGATTTTTTTTTAAAAAATATAATATAATTCTTTTGGATTCGAATCCAAAACATAACATGGGTAACATCCGAAGGTGGAGGCGAACCTAAATATGGAAATATGTGATTAAGAAAGATCTATCGCAGTTCTAAAACTGTTAAATTTAATTATTTTATTATGATATTTATTACTGATTAATTGATAATTTTCATCAAATCTAGGCAATTCAATAAATTTACAACTATTTTTTTTTGCAACATTAATTGCATATTCTATAATTGTTAAAAAAATTTTTTGTTTTAAGATAGGACTTGAAGCAATGATATTTTCAACAATAAGTCCATTTGTAAATTCTTCTTTTATATTGTTGTAAAGATATTTTGAGCTGATTGATTGAAATGTGTAAATCAACAATCCAACACTGTATAGGGATTTATTTTTTGCTACAAGCATACCAGCGGAGTTATTCTCTTTAGAAATTACAAGCTTTACATAATTTTTTATCTTATCAACGGTCCAATTTGGAAATTCTTCAGAAAGCAAAGGCAGCAATGGATAAATATTATCACTATTATAAAAAGAAATTGACACACCTACACTATTGTTTGGTTCAACATTTTTAGAACTCATTTCAGTATGATATTAAATTTTGCTCGAATTTATTTGATATAAATCAATTGTTATTTTATTCACTAAGATTTATATTAAAGTTATGAATCCAGCCCAAATCGTTAAAGAAGAAAAATTAACTAATAGATGTACTATATGTAAGGTTAGAACCTATTCATTTTGCCGCTGTTTAGATGACGAAAAGTTAAATTATTTTTCTAAAGTTTCATTTGAAAAAAATTTCTCAAATAAAGAAAATATTTTTCTTCAAAATGATTCATCGACTTACCTATACAATATTACAGAAGGAAATGTAAAAATCTATCAATTGCTGGACGACGGTCGTATTCAAATCACTGGTTTTTTATATCCTGGAGACTTTTTTGGTTCTTATAAAAATAACAAATATAATTATTGTGCGGAATCCATTGGAGATCTTAAAACGTGTGTTTTTGATCAAAAAATACTAGACAAATATTTGGATGAAAATCCTGTTCTTGCAAAAGAACTTTTAAACAAAACTTCATTTGAATTAACACTTGCCCAAGATCGATTAACTGTGCTCGGCAAATTAAATGCTCTTGAAAGAATAGCTAAATTTTTACTTAATATATCTGAACAACGTAAGCGAATAGGATGGCAAAATAATCCAATAAGTTTGCCAATGTCTAGACAAGACGTAGCAGATTACCTAGGATTAACTATTGAAACTGTTAGTAGAGAATTTTCTAATCTTAAAGCATCGAATGTTATTAAACTTATAACATCTAAACAAATTTATTTATCAGATATTAATATGTTAGAAAGCTACGCAAAGTAATAAATTGATATATATCAATATAAAAAGTCAATTTTTATTGTATTTTTTTTATGCTGTGCGCTATTAGTTTATTAAGTTAATTCATAAACGCTAACATTCTACTCTTTTCTTCTAGTGCACAGCTTTCATTTTGAAATTTTTTGTATTTTTTGATCATTACCAAACTGATTGAAAAAATTTGGTTTTTTTATAGTCGTAAAAACAAAAAAAAGTGAAAAAATTATTACTACAGACATATAGCACAATGAAATACGAAGCATTAAAATCATTGTAATAAAAAAATACTAAAAATATTTGATGTAAATCATAATTGAATTTTTTGATTTAAATCAATTATTTTTTTTTTTTATTCTTTAAATATATGAAATGTCGACACAAATGATTTTTTCAATTTCATATGTTCCATTTGTTATTTTCATCGCAATGTCATGTCTATACAAAGGAAAAACTGCTATGAAATTAAAAATACTTTCAGCAGTTTGTGCAACTGTAGCCACGGGCAGTTATATAATTTTTTTAATAAATATAGTGTAAAACTTTTGGGCCCGGATCCTTCTTTATAAATAAATTAATCAAGGTATTAAATTTTTGTTGGATTTGGTTCGTCTTTATAAACTTTTTTTGGATCAAATTTTTTTTCTTTTTCTTCAAATTTCATTTCTATTTGTCTAGCATTATCAATTTTTCCTAGAGGAACAGACCTGTAAAAACAGGAACGATAGCCAACATGACAACTTGCACCATTACCTATATCAACACTTAGCCATACAGAATCTTGATCATCATCAATTCTTATTTCTTTAACTTTTTGGACAAATCCACTTGTCTTTCCTTTGTGCCAAATTTGCCTTCTAGATCTACTCCAATAGTGGGCTTCTTTAGTTTCTATTGTTAATTTAAGAGCTTCCACATTCATATAACCATGCATAAGAATCTCTTTGGTTTTAAAACATGTTGTAATTACGGGAATTAGACCATCATTGTCGAATTTAGGAGATAGTAAACTTCCCTCTTCTATTTCAGTGACATTTTCTCTCTTTTTAAACATATATTATTGATTATCTAACATATTAGAGACTATATTAAATATTTTAAAATTAACGATTTATATATATAAAAATACATTATGAAATTAGTAAAAAATGAAAATGAAAAAATAAGTCAAAATATCTCGGATAAAGAAGTCGAGGAAGCTTTTATCAAAATCATAAAATGGATTGGAGAAGATCCATCTAGAGAAGGTCTTTTAGAAACTCCTAAAAGAGCAATGAAAGCTTTTAGAGAATATTTCCAAGGATACAATGAAGATCCAAAACATGTTTTAGAAAAAACATTTGGAGATGTAGAAGGCTATGATGATATGGTTGTTCAAAAAAATATTTCAGTTCAAAGCCATTGTGAGCACCATATGGCACCAATAATAGGCGTTGCTCATGTTGCATACATTCCAAATGAAAGAATAGTTGGTTTAAGTAAACTCGCGAGAATTGTAGAAGTGTTTGCAAAAAGACTGCAAACCCAAGAACGGTTAACAATGCAAATTGCAAAAACCTTAATGGAAGCTCTCGATGCTAAAGGCGTTGCCGTTTCAATAGATGCAACCCACCAGTGCATGACTATGAGAGGTATTAAAAAAGAACAAGCAACCACAGTCACAAATTATTATTTAGGAAAATTTAAAGAGGATTTAAGTTTTCAAAACAGATATTTAAGATTTATTAGTAAGTAAATCTTAGTTATATTTTAATTATGTCCAATAAATTTAAAGCTATTGTAATTGATCAAAAATCTGAAAAGTTCTCGAGAGAAATTAAAGAATTAGACTATAATTTTTTAGACCAAGGAGATATTCTTGTAAAAGTAGATTATTCAGATTTAAACTACAAAGATGCTTTGATTTTAAATGATGGTGGAAAACTAGTTAGAGATTTTCCAAGAATACCAGGGATTGATTTTTCAGGAAAAGTTTTAGAGAGCAATACTGATGAGTTTAAAGAAGATGATGAAGTAATTTTAACAGGCTGTAGAGTTGGTGAAAATTATCATGGTGGATATTCTCAGTTAGCAAAAGTGAAAAAAGAATTTCTAGTTAAGAAACCAAAGAATTTATCAACAAAAGAATCTATGATAATTGGAACGGCAGGTTTCACTGCTTTACTTTGCGCATTCGCTGTTAATGCAAGAGAAGAAATTTTGTTAGGCGAAAAAGTAAATGACGTATTAGTAACTGGTGCAACAGGCGGCGTTGGTACTATTGCGGTGATGGCTTTGTCTAAATTAGGTTATAATGTTACAGCAGTTACTGGTAAAATCGAAAACACTGAATTATTAAAAAAACTTGGTGCAAAAAACATTGTAAATAGGTCAGAATTTGAAGGTGAAACAAAATTACTTGGAAAAGCAATTTGGGATGGAGTAGTTGATACAGTGGGTGGAAATATTTTAGCTCATGCTATATCTCAAACAAAACATTCAGGTATAGTTGCTGCATGTGGAAATGCTGGTGGAATTAAATTAAACACAAATGTTTTGCCTTTCATTTTACGAGGTGTTAAACTTTGGGGGATTGATTCAATACAAGTTAGTATGAAGAGAAGACAATTTGTATGGTCTCAAGTTGAAAGATTAGTAGATTTTAAAGTTCTGGAAGAAATTATTCAAGTTATAAGTATGGAAGAATTAATAAATACTTTTCCAAAAATGCTTAAAGGACAAACTTCAGGAAGAATTGTGGTGGATGTAAATAAGTAGTATGGATTGGGATAAATTAAAAATATTTCATGCGGTAGCAGAAGCAGGCAGCTTTACTAGTGCAACAATTAACTTAAATTTAAGTCAATCGGCAATTAGTAGGCAAATACAATCTTTAGAAGATGAATTAAAAGTAAAATTGTTCGAAAGACATGCTAGAGGTCTTACATTAACAGAAAATGGCGAATATGTATTTAAAACAGCTCGTGAAGTAATTACTAAATTAAAAGAAGTAGAAACTACCTTGGGAGATAAAAAAACCAAACCTTCAGGTAAGTTGACTGTTACAACAGTAGTAAGTTTTGGCACTACTTGGCTAACACCGAGAATTCAGGAATTTATGCAGCTTAATCCTGAAATAGAAGTTGAGCTTATTTTTGATGATAAAGAATTAGATTTAAGCACAAGACAAGCTGATGTTGGAATTTTTATGAGAAGACCAAAACAACTTAACTATATTCAAAAAAAACTAATAGATATTAATTACCATATTTATGGATCTCCCAAATATCTTGAAAAATATGGATATC
>CAYXLK010000036.1:0-6687 GCA_964465855.1 uncultured Candidatus Pelagibacter sp.
AAGCACATACTATTAAACCCAACTTGCTTACATCTTTCTATTAAATTATCTGTTAAACCTCTGTCTTTATGAATATAAAGTTGAAATAACTTTGGTCCTGTAGTTAATGCTCCTATTTCTTCAATGTTAACAGTTGCCATGGTTGATATGCCAAACATTGTACCCATTTTTTCTGCAGCCTTTGCGGTAGCTCTTTCTCCTTCGTGATGATAAAGACGGTGCATAGCTGTTGCTGAAAGAAAAAGTGGAAAATCAATTTTTTGTCCTAAAACTGTTGTGGACGTATCTATATTAGCAACATCAGCCAAAACATTTGGAATTAAGTCACAATCATTAAATGCTGCTGTATTTCTGTTCAAAGTTACTTCGTCGTCTGCTCCACCATCAATATAGTGATATATGGGGGATGGTAATTTTTTTTTTGCTAATTTTCTAAAATCATCAAAATTATGGCAGTTTTTTAAATTCATAATCCTTTTTAAAACTTTTTAAGAAAATTAAACATATAACTATTTGCCCCAGGGTTCTTATCACTAAGACTTGCATTAGAAATATGATTATATGAAAAACCTAGCTCACTGTTAGAAAATACATCTAATGATAACTGTACTTCACTTTTAAATTCAATTATATGGCCTAAATCTTTACCATTTCCATCGCTATACAAACCAGGTGTAAAACTTGGAATAATATTTATTTTACCAACTTTATATTGAGCTTGCACGCCAGTATACGCATAAGTTGCATTATCCGAAGTCATCATAAAACCAGTTACTGGAGATATAGTGCCTAAAAAACTTTTTCTAGTGAGACTTTCGTTTTGATGTTGAAGACCAAATAAGGTGGCTCTTTTTCCATCATCACTAAAGTCAAACATACCAGAATAAAAATTAAATTCATGGTCATCAATAATTTCCTTTTTTTCTTCACTAAATACTGTCGAAGAATTCAAACAAATTAAGAAAAATAAAATTTTTATATAATTATTTAAATGTTTCATATTTTATTCCCCTTTATAAATACTTTTCTCACAATTAAAAAGCCTCCAAAAAGAAACAATAATAAAGGGAATATCCATAAAACTAAAGTATATTTATTAAAATCAGGTTTATATACAATCCAGTCACCATATTTTGATTTTAAAAAATCATAAATATCTCTCTCTGAATCTCCTTTCTCTAATTTTTTTGATATTAGAGTTTTAACACTTAAAGCAAATTCTGACTGAGAATCATATATTGATTGTCCTTGGCATATTAAACATCTTAGATTTTTTGAAATTTCGTCTACCTTTGAATTTTCTCCATATACATTATTTAAATAAAAAATAAAAAATAATAAAAAGAAAATTAATTTTAGTAATTTCATAATTATTTTATGATAGTTTTAATTTCATTCACTATATCAGAGTTTATTGGACCAATATATTTTTTTATAATTTTTAATTCTCTATCTAAAATTAAAGTTTCGGGAACTCCATAAGCACCAAGAAAAATAGACTTTGTTCCATCTGTATCAGTTAAAATTATATCAAAAGGGTTGCCAAGTTCTCTTAAAAACATTTGAGCACTATTTTTTTTATCTTTATAATTTAAACCTACTAATTTTAAATTATCTATCTCTGAAAGTTTATTTATATACCGATGTTCTTGTCTGCATGGGATGCACCAAGAAGCCCATATATTTATTGCCATTAATGTTTCTTCTTCAAATAAATTTTTTAGATAAAAATTTTTATCTGTATAAAATTCTTTTATTGAAATGTTTTCAATTTTATTATTTATATTCTTTGGGGCGTAGTTCTTATCATCGAATAAGCTTTTATAAAAAACAAATGCAACAAATAAAATCAAACAAAATAAAAAAATAAATGATAATCTAATTTTCATTTTAACTTATCTCTCAAGCCTATCAAGCCACCTAAAGCAAGCATTACTGCCGAAAGCCAGATCAACATCATAAATGGTTTTTTTTGATATCTTATATTTAAATAATCAGTGTCTTTTAAATAATTAACAACAAGCAAATTGTCGTTAAACAAGTTAGTTTTTATGTCTGCCTCACTAGTAATAGTTTCTGACACTTTATAGAATCTTAATTCTGGATAAAATTTTATTTTTTTGTTGTCTTGGTTAATTTCAATTTCTGCAATTAAAGATGTATAATTATCTATTTCTTGTTTTGTAATTTTTTCAAAATTTATTGTTTTATTCAAGATTATCTTTTGTTCTCCTGCTTTCATATTTACTGAAAGTTCTTCACTAAACACGCTGTTTAAAATAATACTTAGTATTAAAATACTAAATGCTAAATGGGAAATTTTTTGTGACCATTTTAATTTTTTATTTTTTAAATCAATTATTGTAGTAAAAAATAAATATAAAGCTGCTGAAATTAATACGGTTAAATATAATATTTTAATATTTAAGTTTCTAACAATGTAAAAAGAAATTAATATAGATAAAATCAACAGAGTTAATTTCTTTATATTTAATTTTAATTTTTTATTTTTTATCCAATCTAGCTTTGATCCTAAAGCCATTAGAATTAAAAAAGGAATTAAAAAAGGAACAATTAATTGATTAAAATATGGCGGCCCAACTGAGATCTTCGCTTCTGTAATAATTTCTAAAAAAATAGGGTAGATTGTTCCAACTAAAACAACAGAAAGAAAATACATAATAAACCAATTGTTAATTATGATTGCTGTTTCTTTACTAAGAAAAAAAGATTTTGATGTTGTCTCAGAATGATTAAACTTAAAATATAATATTAGAGAAATTAAAACCAAAATTATTAAAAAAATTAAAACAAACACTCCTCTCTCTGGATCATTTGCAAAAGTATGTACTGAGTTTAAAATTCCAGATCTAACTAAAAATGTTCCGCTCATACTCAAAATAA
Source organism: uncultured Candidatus Pelagibacter sp. (assembly GCA_964465855.1). GTDB lineage: Bacteria > Pseudomonadota > Alphaproteobacteria > Pelagibacterales > Pelagibacteraceae > Pelagibacter. The sequence continues at coordinate 2,905 of CAYXLK010000036.1, forward strand.
ATGTGCATAAAGCTAGAATGATAGTCCATGATTGAAGAATTGATCTTTTTTCCAAAACTGAAGAGCTATGTAATAATGCTGTTAAACAAAGCCATGGCATTAAAGAAACATTTTCTACAGAATCCCAAAACCAAAATCCACCCCAGCCTAATTCGTAATAGGCCCAAATGGATCCTAGCATAATACCTATTGTTAAAAATATCCAAGAAATTAGAGACCAATTTTTTATGTCGGCAGCCCAATCTTTATTTACATAGTTACAAGTTAAAGCTGCTAGAGAGGAAGAAAAAATTATAGATGACCCAACATAACCCAAATACAAAATTGGTGGATGAATTGCTAATACAGGATCTTGTAATATTGGATTTAATCCAAGTCCTTCTATTGGTGTAGGCAAAATTAATTGAAATGGATTTGATGTAAAAATAATAAAGAAAAGAAAACCAACTATAATTATTTGCTGAAAAAAAATTGTTAAAACTCTGAATGAAGATAAAAGTTTTTTTGTTTTGAATAAAAAAAATAAACTAAATAAACTTAAAACCATCAACCAAAGCAAAAGACTGCCCTCATGATTTCCCCATGTTCCAGAAATTTTATAAAATAATGGTTTGCTTGTGTGTGAATTATTATAAACAGCTAAATTACTAAAATCTGAATTTATAAAAGCAAAAACTAATGTAAAAAAACTTAAGGAAATCAATGTAAATTGCAAAAATATTATTACAATGAGATTAAAATCTAAATTTTTTTTTGATTTAAATTTTATGAAACAATAAATAATTAATATTAAAGAAATTAATAATGCAAAAATTAGAGAATAATTACCAATTAAATTTAACAACTCGCTAATCCTTTATAGCTTCTTTAACTTCTGGTGGCATATAATTTTCATCATGCTTTGCCAAAATTTTTGATGCCTCTAAAAAATTCCTATCTTTTAAGAAACCCTCTGCTACAACACCTTTTTCTTCTGAAAAAAGATTGGGGACAATTCCTGAGAATTTTACATTTATTTCATTTTTAAAGTCTGTAATAATAAAATTTATTTGATCACTGCTCATAGTAACAGAATTATTTTTAACCATCCCGCCGACCCTGTATTTTTTATTATAATCTATTTCACCAAATTCTTTTATTTCAGTAGGGGAGATAAAATAAACCACATTGTCTTCTAAAGATTTTAAAACTAAATAAACAGTGAGAATTAATACAGTTAATATTAGAAATAGGAATAAGAACCTTAATTTAACTTTTTTACCATACATGAAATACTAAAGTTAAATTTTCGCGTTTAAATCTTTTAAAATCTCTTTATAAATATCTTGATTGCTAGCAACGTTATATTTTTCTTCAGTAAGCATTGAGAAATTTTCTTCAAATCTTTTTTGCTCTTTTTTCAATTGTACTTTTATAATGAAATATAAACACGAAAAACCAATTAATGTAAAAGCGAAAGCAGTCCATACGTATGCTCCATATCCATTCATTGAGATAAGATCTGATATCATAGTCGTTTTAATCCTTTATTCTTAACTTTTATCAATTCTGTATTATATTTCATCAAAAAAATCAAAAAAGAAAAAAGAGCAAATGCCGCAGTCATTATCATTAATGGTGTTAACATTGAAGAATGAATTGCAGATTTCTCAGTTAAGTTAATTGACGCTGGTTGATGAAGTGTATTCCACCAATCAACTGAAAATTTTATAATTGGTATATTTATAGCTCCAAAAATTGCAATTATTGATGAAATTTTATTTGATTTATCTTCATTTTCAAAAATTCTAAAAGTCAAAAGATACAAAATATAAAGGATTAATAATATTAACATTGAAGTTATTCTTGCATCCCATGCCCACCATGTTCCCCAGGTAGGTTTTCCCCAAATTGATCCTGTTACCAATGCTATCAAGGTAAATAACATACCAGACGGTGCTAAACTTTTTGAAATTAAAATTAAATTTTTATTTTTAAATAAAAAAATTGAAACTGATAATAATGCTATTAAAGAAAATATACCTAAAGAAATCCAAGCTGCTGGAACATGTACATACATAATTCTAACCGAGTCTTTTTGCAAATAATCCTCTGGTGATAAAAATAAAGCCTCTATTAAACCAATACTTAGAACTAATATAAAACAAAAAAATACAATTTTTTGTAAATTAGAATTTATTTTAAATATTCTGTAAGGATTAAAATATTCAAACATAATTTTTTATAACATATTTTTTAGGAAAATTATTTTAAAGAGTTACTTTGATCAGAAGCTCTGAGGGAGATAAAATAGAGAATGAATGAACTCCTGATCAAAGTACTATTAAAGTAAACCTAATCTTTGTCTAACATTTGTATTAAATGTGTTTAAATATTGGCCAAGAACTTAATTAGACGGTTTAAAGTATCCAGTTCCTTTTTTTCCACTGAAAATCTCATTAATTAATGGATGCTGTATGGGTTCCCCAGAGTCATCAGGTAATAAATTTTGCTCTGACACATAAGCTTCGTATGTTATTTCTTCATTCTCTGCTAATAGATGATAAAAAGGCTGATCTTTTCTAGGTCTTACATTTTTTGGTATAGATTGATACCACTCTTCTGAGTTATTAAATTCGAAATCTACATCATAGATAACACCTCTAAAATCGAAGTGTCTATGCTTTACAACGTCTCCTATTGAAAATTTTGCTTTTTGAATTGGCACAATGTTAGTATGGGTATTTGAAAAAAAAAATCAATAGAAAAAATATTAATGATTTGTTAAGTTGTTAATAAATTTACAGTGAATAAATCTCTTTTAAAATTTGTCACAGATTTTGGCCCTTTGGCTATATTTTTGTATATATATTATAGTAGTGGTAAAGATATTAAAGTCGCACTTATTCCATTTATTATAGCCACAATAATAGCTCTAGGGATAGTTTGGTTTTTTGAAAAAAGATTACCAATGATACCTTTGCTGGGTGGTATATTGATAACTTTCTTTGGAGGATTAACAATTTATTTTGATAATCCTATTTTTATTTATGTAAAACCTACAATAATTAATATTCTTTTTGGTTTAGCTTTATTATTTGGAAAACATTTTACAAGTGAACCTATATTAAAAAAAATGCTTGGAAATGCATTTAAATTAAGTGAAGAAGGTTGGAAAATATTAAGCCATAGATGGATGTATTTTTTCTTTTTATTAGCATTATTAAATGAAATAGTTTGGCGAACTCAATCAGAAGAATTTTGGGTTAATTTTAAAGTTTGGGGACTTCTGCCAATTACTTTTATTTTCACGGCTTTTCAGGTTAGGTTAATAAATAAATATAAAACAAATGAATAAACACTTAAAATTAGTAGTAAATAATTCACACTCAAATGAAAAACACAAATATTTTTTTGAAGAAGATGAGCTTAAAATAATTTTAGATTTATATGCTAAAATGGTTTCTGACGGTTCATGGAAAGATTACGGGTTAAATATATCTAGTAAACAGGTTGCTTTCAGTGTCTTTAAAAATTCATCAGAAAATGCTGTTTACAATATCTGTAAGAACTTCAAACCTATGAATAAAAACTTAAAATATATAATTACAGATACAAAAGGTAAAATCTTAAAAAATTCCTATTTATTGGAAAGTTTACTTAAAAATACAAATTGGAAAAAACTTTAATTTTATCTTCTTTGACCAAAAAGTCTTAGCAACATTATAAATAGATTTATAAAGTCTAGATAAAGAGTTAAAGCTCCCATAACTGCTTTTTTGCCCATTAGCTCACCTGTATCGG
>CAYXLK010000037.1:0-6094 GCA_964465855.1 uncultured Candidatus Pelagibacter sp.
GCTTCTTCCTTTTTAGCTTCTGCTGCTGGTTTTGCTTCTTCCTTTTTAGCTTCTGTTTTTGGAGCTTCTTCTTCTTTTTTTCTATCTTTTTTAGGAATAGCTTTGTTAGGATTATTTCCCGCAGCTGGCATTGAAATAAAATTGTTTTCTCCTAGTATTCTAGCAACTCTAGTTGTAGGTTGCGCTCCCTGGCTAAGCCAATATTTTATTCTTTCACTCTCTAAGCCTATTCTTTCTTTTTTCTCTTTTGGCAATAAAGGATTAAAAAAACCTAATTTTTCAATAAATCTTCCATCTCTTGCAAATCTACTTTCTGCAACAACGATTTTATATACAGGTCTTTTTTTTGTTCCCCCTCTTGATAACCTAAGTTTCAACATATGTTCTCCTTTTTATTTTAATTGATTAAAAAGTTCTGGCGGTATTCCTTTATCCGCCATTCCTTTCATATTTCCTTTAGACATCTTTTTCATCATTTCAGACATCATTTTAAATTGTTTTAACAATTTATTGATAGTGGCTACGTCAGTTCCCGAACCATTAGCAATTCTTTTTTTTCTAGAGCCATCAATAATTTTTGGATTTGCTCTTTCTTTCTTCGTCATGGATAAAATTACTGCTTCATTTTTAGAAATTATTTTTTCATCAACTCCTGCTTGATCCATTTGAGATTTCATTTTTGAAACTCCTGGTAAAAAAGACATAATGCCCTCTATTCCTCCCATTTTTTTCATTTGTTTTAATTGAGATAAATAGTCTTCAAGAGTAAATTGTCCTTTTCTTAAATTTTCCTCAGTCTTTTTAATATTTTCTTGATCAAGATCTTCAGAAGCTTTCTCAACAAGGGAAACAATATCTCCCATTCCTAAAATCCTATTTGCTATTCTATCTGGATGAAATGCTTCAAGATTTTCTATTTTTTCTCCAACCCCTAAAAATTTGATTGGTACTTCTGCAACATATTTCATACTTAATGCTGCGCCGCCTCTACCATCACCATCTGATCTGGTTAAAATAATTCCAGTTAAATTAACTGTATTTTTAAATTCTTTTGCTACATTTGCTGCAACTTGCCCTGTTAAAGAGTCAGCAACTAACATTACTTCTGCTGGGTTAATTATACCCTCAATCTGCTTTATCTCGCTCATCATTTGTAAATCAATTTGTGTTCTGCCGGCAGTATCAAATAAAATTACATCACTTCCGTTCAATTTTGCGGCATTAATTGCTCTTTGACAAATATCAACGGGCAGTTGCCCTTCAATTACTGGAAGTGTATTTATATTATTTTGCTCACCTAAAATTCTCAATTGTTCTTGAGCCGCTGGTCTGTATATATCTAAACTGACCATCATTACTTTTTTTTTCTTATTTTTTTCTAAATAACTAGCAAGCTTTGCTGTGGATGTAGTTTTTCCAGAACCTTGAAGTCCAACCATCATAACCATGACTGGAGGTACTGCATTTAAATTTATTTCTATATTTTTCTCTCCTAATAGACTTACCAATTCATCATAAACAATTTTGATAACCATTTGGCCCGGCGATGTTGATCTGATTATTTCTTGGCCAAATGCTTTGGGTTTAACTTTTTCAACAAATTCTTTAGCTACATCTAAAGACACATCTGCTTCTAATAAAGCTTGTCTAATACCCCTTAGTCCCTCATCTACTTGTGCCTCATTTAAAGAAGGGGCTTTTTTCAGAGAAGAAAAAATTTCTTCAAATTTATTAGTTAAATTTTCAAACATATTTTTACCCAGCAGCAATCGCACCAGTGGGCGAACCCTCGCAGACTGGTGTCGATCTCTTTGTTCCCAAAGACACCGCAAAATGCTGTATTTGCGGAAATTGCGATAACCTATAATAGAGGTTCAAAATGTCAACAAATAAGATAAATATTAATATATATGGAATTTAAAGCATTTAAGATGGATGGTTTGGGAAATGATTTTGTCATCATTGATCAAAGAGCAAAAACTATAAATTTAAGCAAAGAGAATATTATAAAAATTTGTAGTAGAGATTTTATTGGCTGTGATCAGCTAATTTATATTCATAAAAATAAAGATAATAAAGATAGACTTGCATTCTATAACTCAGATGGAAGTATTTCTGGAGCATGTGGAAATGGTACAAGATGTGTGGCTAAACTATTATCAAAAGAATATAAAAAAGAAAAAATAGATTTAGAGACATCTTCGGGAATTTTACATTCATCAATCCTAGATGAAAATTTAGTCGAAACCAATATAGGTAAACCTTCGATGAAATGGAACGAAATTCCTTTAATTAAAATTATGAACACTAAAGATTTACAAATATCTATAAAGGATATTAAAGGAAATAATTTTGTTGGAGGTATAGCAATTAATGTTGGTAATCCCCATATAATCTTTTTTGTTGAAAATAATGAAAACTTTAAAATAGAAAATATTGGACCGGAGATCGAACAACATCAATATTTTCCAGAAAAATGTAATGTGACAATCGCAACTATTAAAAATAAAAATTTAATAAATGTTAAAGCTTGGGAAAGAGGAGCGGGGTTAACAAAAGCATGCGGAACTGCTGCCTGCGCAACAGCTTATGCAGGTTTTGTTACTAAAAAAACATCTGACAATGTAGATATAAAATTTACTACTGGAATATTGTCAATCAGGATTGATCAAAATAATTCAATTTTTATGAAAGGCCCAGTTTCTAATATAAAAGAAATAAAAGTAAATTTATAATGGGTATATTTGAAAAATTTAAGTTTGGATTTCAAAAAAGTGCTTCGAATTTAGCATCTGGGTTAAAAGAAATTATTCTTAAAAAAGAGATAGATGATAAAACTTTAGATAAAATTGAGGATTTTTTAATTTCTTCTGATGTTGGTGTAGATGCGGCTGGTGAAATCAAAAATATTATATCACAAAAAAAAATTGACCCTAGCAAGGATATTTTTAATGAAGTTAATAATTTATTAAAAAAATATATTCTAGATTTAATGAAACCGTTAGAAAGAAAAGATTTTTTTAATGTAAAAGATCAATTAAATATAATTTTAGTTTCTGGCGTTAACGGCGTAGGCAAAACAACATCTATAGGAAAAATTGGAAAGAAATTAAAAGAAAGTAATAGCAAAGTATTATTCTCTGCTTGTGATACATTTAGAGCGGCTGCTATTGATCAACTTGAAAAATGGGCACGTAAAATTAATGTAGAAATAGTTAAATCAAATCCAGGTTCAGATCCTGCTTCTGTTGCTTATAAATCTTTAGAAGAAGCTAAAAAAAATAACTATAATCAAGTAATTATTGATACAGCGGGTCGATTACAGAATAAAAAAAATCTTATGGAAGAATATAAAAAAATTGCAACTGTTATAAAAAAATTTGATGATAATGCTCCACATGAAGTGTTATTGGTTTTAGATGCAACATCAGGTCAGAATGTTATTAATCAGATTGAAGAATTTAATAAAATTATTCCTTTAACTGGAATAATAATGACAAAATTGGATGGTACGGCAAAAGGTGGTATTCTTATTGCTGCTGCAAAAAAGTTTAAAATACCTATTGTTGCCCTTGGCCTTGGAGAAAAAGAAGATGATCTTGAAGTATTTGACTCAGAAATTTTTTCTAGTGCTTTTATAAGTTCTAATTAATCAAATTAGTGGAGATTAAAGGCTTATAAATTTTACAGTTAAGAGTGCTTGAAGAATCTTTAAAACCACAGTTTTTAACATATGAAGAAATTATAAAACTAATTTTTCCTTTTTCTTCTATTTTGCTTATTTTTTTTAAAGCAATATCAAATTTCAAATTTTCAAAAAAATTTTTATTAGCACTAACTAAGATTAAGGTGTTGTTATCTTCCATTAGATAATATGCAAAATCTTCTGGAAAAACTGGATAGTCATAATTTTTGGATAATCTTTTTATATATGAAGGAAACCATTCATACGTAATTAAAGGTTCGTCAGTTTTTAAGTTATGATTATATATATATAAGTCCTGAGGATAATCAGTTATATAATTATAATTCTCCCCTCTCGATAGAATAGCCTTATCTCTAGTCTTAAAATACAAAGTAAAATCTTTATTGTAAGAGTCCATTTTTCCTATAAAAAAATATTCGTCTTCGATTTTTTTTGAATCTGATAATGCAATATTGAAAATAAAAAATAAAAAAATAATTAAATATCTCATATAAAATTTTAAATTTTATTAATGGAAATGATTTGTTAAAATTGTGTCTACTTTAAGTTCAATATAAAGCTGCTAATTGAATTAATTAGTTCTTCATTAAAATCCATCATGTGGTCATCATTGTCTATGAAATAATTATATTTTGGATTATTTGCTTTTTTAAATAATTCTTGACCCATTTCGAATGGTACTATTTTATCTTTTCTTCCATGTAGAATTAGTATTGGAGAAAAAACTTTTTTTATTTTTTTATCTGTCTCATATTTATCTTTTAATAATAATCCAGTTGGTGCCCAAGGATAATATTTTCTTGACAGTTTTAACATCGATGTAAAAGGTGACTCTAAGATAACACCTGCAAATTTATGATCTTTGGCAAGATCTACCGCAACTGCGGCTCCTAAAGACTCTCCATAAAGAATAATATTTTGATCACTTATGTTATTTAAATTTAACCAATATTTAGCAACTCTTGAATCTTTATATAGTCCTAGCTCAGTTGGACTTCCTTTGTTTCCGCTAAATCCTCTATACGCAACAATTAAATAATTTAAATTTAATTTCGACAAATCATTTAACTTGTAAATTCTATTTTCTAAACTACCTGCATTTCCATGAAAAAATAATAATGTTTTAAAACTTTCATTTTTCTTAAAATACCAGGAAGTAAGTTCGTCATCTGATGAAATTTTCATTTTTTCAATTTTATGATTTAATTTATTTTCGTCTAAATAATTATTTTCACTAGGATGATACATTAAAGATCTTTGGGTGAAATAAATTACAGTTAAGATTATAAAATAAACTAAAATTAAAGATAAAAAAATATATCCAATAGTCATTTTATTTATTTTCATTTAAATCTTTACTATTGTAAATGAAATATAAATAACAAACGATACAAATTAACAAATATACAAAAAAAGATACTTGAAAACTTTGAATTTCTGATTTTCCAAAATATTGGGATAAATCAATGATCAAACCTATGCCCCACTGCATTACAAAAGTCCCAACAAAAATTAGTAAATTAAATGACGTAAGTGATTTTCCTGCTAGACTAGTTGGAAAAGATAATGCTACGGCTGGCTGGGTAAGTGTCAATACAATTGAAGTAAGTAAATAAATTGTAAAGTGAATTGCACCAGCATTTTCACCTGAAATAATAATAACAAGTAAGGATAAATAACTAATTGGTAATCCAAACTTCATTATTCGCATTGACTCAATGCCAATTTTTGTAATTTTAGGTAAAATGTAACCAAAAACAAAAAAAGCAACTAACATTGTAGTATTTATCCAAAAAAGTCCCGTTGCACTCTCCAAAGGAGAATATCCCGTAACTCTTACCATCCAGGGTCCGGCCCATAAAGTTTGAATTGCAACAATTCCACCATAGTTAAAAAGACCAAGGGGAATTGTACTTCTAAAAAATTTATTTTTCCAAACATCTGACAAAGATCCAGCATTTTTTTCATGATGGTTATTAATTTTATTATTCCATGAAGGAATAAAAAAAATTGTCAAAGCTATAACAATAAATATTAAAAAAACTATTCCACCAAAAATCCACCTCCAACCAATAATTGGCAATAAAATTTGGACGGGAAGGGTAGAAAAAACAAAACCCATTGAGAGTACCATTAGCATCCAAGCATTTGCTCTTTGCTGGTATTCATCTGCAAGCCAAATTCTATATCCAGTTAGAGGTCCCATCAAACATGCGCTAACTCCAATTCCAATTAAAATTCTTGATATAAGTAAACCAGCAAAATTTTGAGCTAAAGCAAAAGCTCCTGCGCCAACTATTGCAATTAATAAAAATGAAGAAACAATCTTTTTGGGACCATGTTTATCAAGTAAATATCCAAGAGGTATTTGCATAGATGCAAATCCTA
>CAYXLK010000038.1:0-5852 GCA_964465855.1 uncultured Candidatus Pelagibacter sp.
TGTTCCCACCATTTAGAAACCTTTTGTTTGTTTGATTTCGCAAAATTAGGTTTTGTTTTTTTTATAGTTTTAATTATAGAATTAATAACTTCAGAAACATCTCCTATTACCGGTAAATCCACTTTAACATTTTTGTTTATTGAAGATGGATCTATATCAATATGAACTTTTGTTGATTTAGGAGAAAATTCATCTATCTTTCCTGTTATTCTATCATCGAATCTTGCCCCAATATTTATCATCAAGTCACAATCATGCATTGCGTTGTTAGCTTCATATGATCCATGCATACCAAGCATTCCCAAGTTTTGGCTATCTTCACCTGGATAAGATCCAAGTCCTTGTAGTGTTGTCGTTATAGGAAAACCAGTTGTGTTTACGAGCTCTCTTAAAAGTTCACTTGCTTTTGGCCCTGAGTTAATAACTCCTCCACCAGTATAAAAAATTGGTTTAGAAGCTTTGCTCATTAATTTTATCAATTCATCAATATCTTTTTGTGAAAAGTGATTATGAGCTTTGGCATTTAGTTTTTTTTGTTTTTTAAATTTTGTGTAACTTGTTTTTTGAAATTGAATATCTTTGGGTATATCAACTAAGACAGGTCCCGGTCTTCCTGTTGTTGCAACTTCAAAAGCTTTATGAATTGTTTTTTCTAAATCTTTTATATCTTTAACTAGCCAATTATGTTTTGTGCATGGTCTCGTTATTCCGGTTGTGTCTGCTTCTTGGAAAGCATCTGTTCCAATTAAATGTGTTGGAACTTGTCCAGAAATACAAACTAATGGAACAGAATCCATATAAGCATCTGTCAAAGCAGTTACTGCATTGGTGGCTCCTGGACCTGAAGTAACTATAAGTACTCCTGGTTTTCCTGTAGATCTCGCATATCCTTCTGCAGCATGTCCTGCTCCTTGTTCGTGGCGAACCAATATATGTTTTACTGAATTAAAGTTTTTTAATTCATCATAAATTGGTAAAACAGCTCCACCAGGATAACCAAAAACAAATTCTACATTTTGATCTATCAAGCATTTAAATACTATTCCAGCACCTGAATATAATTTTGACATTCAACCAATCTAGCTGAAGTTGTGCTGATTGGTCAAGATATAGTGATTAATTTAGTAATTTTTTTAGAGGCAATTTTGTCTCTGAAGCAATTAAAGTTTTCCAATCTTTCATTTGTCCTCTTGCCCATGTGGCTTGTCTTTTAGCGTATTGTCTTGTTTTTATTACTATAAGTTCTACTGTTTGGTCTTTATTTAGCTTTTTATCTAAAAGATTTTTTATCTCATTTATTCCAATTATTTTAGTTGAACTATTGCTTAGAGGGACTTTAATATTTTTAATTTTATTTACCTCTCTAATTCCACCAGAGAGCATTCTGTTTGCACGTAACTTAATCCTTTTTAAAAGTATGTCTCTTGAACAGTCTAGGTAGATTTTAACAAATTCATCTTTTGCAAAAAGTGATTTGGTATCTTTGTACCAATCAACTAAAGACTTTTTTGTAAAACTTTTAACTTCATAAGCTCTAATTGATCTTTGAATATCATTTGAATTAACAATCTCTTTAATTTTTGGATCTATTTTAATTAATTTTTTATAAAATTTATTTTGGCCTAAACTTTTTTGAAGATTAGTAATTGTTTTTCTTTTTTTCATAGATATTTTAGGAATCTTAACTATACCATCAATTAAAGCCTTAAAATATAATCCTGTCCCTCCAACTAATATTGGAATTTTTTTTCTTTTTTTAATTTCTTTAATTTTTTTTGAAGCAAATTTTAACCACTGGCCTGTAGAAAATTTTCTTTTTATACTAAGAAAACCATATAAATGATGTTTAATTTTTTTTTGTTCTTTTATATTTGGTCTTGCGGTTAATATCCTTAGTTCTTTATAAATTTGCATACTATCCGCATTGATTATTTCTCCTTTAATTTTTTTTGCAAGGTTTACTGCAAAACTTGACTTACCTGATCCAGTGGATCCAGAAATTAATATTATTTTGGACTGAAGGTCCATTATTAATCTAGCTTAACACCAATATATCTTTTTTGATTTTGGTTGTTATAAATTACGATTAGAATAGTTTTATCAGCACTTCTTAATGCTGCATTAACCACATTATTTAAATCTCCAGGAGTATTTATATTTCTCTTCTGAGCTTCAACAATTACATCATTCACATTTAAATAATTTATTGGACTATCGTTTTCAATTTTAGTTATTACAACACCTGAAGTAGATTTTGGTAATTCTCTATCGATAATATCTTTTTTTGTTAAAGATCTAACTTCAATTCTTAATCCATCTACTCTAGTTTGTTTAGGTTTTTCTTGAGTTTTTAATTGTGGTTTAAAATCTTCAGATGTTTCTAGCCTTCCTAGTGTAATTTTTTTGTTTAATTCTCTTTTGTTTCTCCATAATTTAACATTAACAGTGCTTCCAACATCTGTTTCAGCTACAATTTTTGGCAATTCTTTCATTTCGTTAATTCTTTTGCCATCAAATTCTAAAATTATATCTCCAGATTTTATACCAGCTTTATCAGACGGGCTTTCATCTGCAACACTTGCAACTAATGCGCCCCTTGGTTCATCTAAATTTTCTACTTCTGCAATTTCTTTTGTTACAGTCTGTATTCTTACTCCAAGCCAACCTCTTTTCGTTTCACCAAATTTAATTAATTGATCAATTATTTTTTTTGCACTATTAGATGGAATTGAGAAACCAATTCCTATTGATCCCGATTGACCAAGAATTGCTGTATTGATTCCAATTACATTTCCATTCATATCAAACAATGGACCTCCAGAATTTCCTGAATTTATAGATGCATCCGTTTGAATATAATCTTCATATCTTGAAAGGCCAATGCTTCGATTTCTTGCTGAAATGATTCCAGAAGTTACGGTTCCACCTAGTCCAAATGGATTGCCAATTGCTATCACCCAATCACCTACTCTTGCGCTATCAGAGTCACCAAATTTAACAGGTGAAAACTTTTCATCTGATTTTATTTTTAAAACTGCAATATCTGACAATGGATCAGCACCAACTATTTCTGCTGCATATTCTTTTTCACCATTAACTGTTACGAAAATATCTTCTGCACCTTGAATTACGTGATTATTTGTTACAATTACTCCATCTTTATCAATTATAAAACCTGATCCAAGAGCTTTGGTTCTTCTTTCTTGTGGTTCCCCAAAATCTCTAAACATGTCTTCAAATGGAGAGCCGGGAGGAAACTCAAATGGAAAAGGATTTGTTCTTGTTGTTATTATTTGTGTAGTTGAAATATTAACTACAGAAGGCATCAATCTTTCAGCTAAATCAGCAAAAGAAGCTGGATAATCTTTTGCGTTAGCATTCAATGAGAATAAAAATAATATTAAATAAATTGAAAGTTTTTTAAACATTACTTTTTAAATACCAAATAATAACAAATCCTATAATTGCAAAAATCAAACCTCCAGATCTTAATTGTCCATCTGATATTTGATTTAATTTAGATAACATATTTTTCATTTTTGCTGGAAATAAGGCATATAAAAGTCCTTCTATAAAAAGGAACAATCCAAAAGCTATGATAAGCTCCCTCATGTTTTTAATTTACTGCTGGTTTTGTTTTGGTTTTTTGCTTCCAAAAAATTTAAAAAATTCACTATCAGGTGAAAGTATCAAAGAAGTTTCACCACCGATTAATGCTTTTTCATAAGCTTGCATAGCTCTATAAAAAGAAAAGAATTCGGGATCTTGGCCAAATGCATTTGCAAAAATTCTGTTTCTTTTGCCATCTCCTTCTCCTTTTAAAATTTGAGAAGTTTTTTCAGCATTTGCTAATATTACAGTAACTTCTTTATCTGCAGTTGATGTAATTTCTGCAGCCATTTCTGCACCTTTTGCTCTAAATTCTTTTGCTTCTCTCTCCCTTTCTGTTTGCATTCTTTTATAGATAGCTTCGCTGTTTGCTTGAGGAAGATCTGCTCTTTTAATTCTTACATCTACAATATTGATACCAAAGTTTTTTGCTTCATTATTTACTCCATCTTGTATTAAAGTCATTTGATTAGTTCTATCTGCTGATAATAATGTCTGTAATCTTTGTTTACCAAGAACACTTCTTAATCTAGAATTTATAATTGTAGCTAATCTTGATCTTGCTACTCTTTCATTTCCAACTGAGATATAGAATTTTAATGGATCAATTATTTGAAATCTTGCAAATGCATCTACAATTAATCTTTTTTGGTCAGATGCAATTACTTCCTCGGGTGGTGTATCCAAGTTTAAAATTCTTTTATCTAGGAATACTACATTTTGAATAAATGGAATTTTAAAGTTTAATCCTGGCTTAGCTATTATTCTCTTTGGATCTCCAAATTGAAGAACTATAGCTTGATTTACCTCTTTAACAATAAATACTGAAAAGAATAGTGTTGCTGCTATTAATATAATTAATGGAACTATAAATCTTGTTACTTTCATTTTAATTCACCTTTTTTTTAAGTTCTGGTAATGGCAGATATGGAACTACACCTGAACCAGAATTTTTGTCAATTATAATCTTATCAATATCAGCCAAAACTTTTTCCATAGTCTCTAAATACATTCTTTCTTGTGTAACGTCTTTTGCATTCTTATATTCATTATAAATAGCTAGAAATCTGCTAGCTTCACCCTCGGCTTTCGCTACTACTTCTTGTTTATAAGCTTCAGCAGCTTGTATAATTACCGCAGCATCACCTCTTGCTCTCGGTATAACATCGTTTGCATAAGCCTCTGCTTCATTCTTCGCCCTTTCCATATCAGCTCTTGCTGCCTGTACGTCTCTAAATGCATCAATAACTTGGTCTGGCGGGTCAGCTTTTTGTGTTTGAACTTGAGTAACTTGAATTCCTGAATTGTACTCATCTAAAATATTCTGAATAATTTCCTGTGTATCAATCTCTATTTGAGATCTTCCTTCTGTTAAAATTGGTTGAATTTTTGATCTTGCAATTACTTCTCTCATTGCAGTTTCAGCTGCAGCTTTAACTGTTCCTTGAGGGTCTTGAATTTTAAATAAAAATTTTCCAGCATCTTTTATTACCCAAAATACTGAAAAGTCTATATTAACAATATTTTCATCTCCGGTTAACATTAAGCTTTCCTCTGGAACATCTGCAACACTTGATGAAGTAAAACCTGTATCTCTTTCAGATCTAAATCCTATATCCATTCTGTTAACTTTGGTAACTTTTGGAGTTAACACATTTTCAATTGGAATAGGTAAGTGATAATTCAAACCAGGTTGGGTTGTTTTTACAAACTTACCAAATCTTATAACTACACCCTGTTCGTCAGGAAGAACTCTATATAGACCACTTAATGCCCACAAGATTGCAACAACTACTAAAGCTAATATTATAGGTTTACTCCCAGAACTTCCTCCAGGAAATAATCTGTTAATTTTATTTTGTAAATTTTTAATAATTTCATCAATATTTGGTGGAGTAGGTCCTCTCCTAAAGCCGCCATCGCCATTTCCACCTGGGGGAGTTCCCCATGGACTTTGATTTTTGAAATCGTTCATACGAAATGTATATAATGTCTTTGTGGCCAAAAACAAGTTAATCATACTTTATTTACAAATAAAAATAAGGTCTAATTGACAAAATGAAAGAAAATTTGGAACAAAAACGCTTTCAAAAAAACCCAATTAAGGGAACAAAATTCACTATTGCTATTTCAAGTGCAAAAGGAGGGGTTGGCAAATCTACTTTTGCAACCAATCTAGCTTTAGCTCTAAAAAAATCTGGATGCAAAGTTGGATTATTAGATGCAGACATTTATGGACCATC
>CAYXLK010000039.1:0-5723 GCA_964465855.1 uncultured Candidatus Pelagibacter sp.
TTATTACAGTCTTGAACTTCTTGGATAGAATTTGATTTATTTTTAAAGATAAAGGTGTCTTTCCTGTCCCACCAATATATATATTACCTACACAAATAGATCTAATTTTTGATACATATTTATATTTGCTTTGTTTAAAATGATTTACAATATTGACTAAGTAACTAAAAGGCAAAAGAAGCAGTGAGGTTAAGGAAAGTTTATTTTGATCCCAGAATTTTGGTTTAATTAAATTCACTTTATTATCTTTAACACTTCTTTATATATTTGAATTAAAATTTTATCTCCATAACGCATTAACTTTTTTGAACTTTTAAGTGAATTAGTTTTTTTTATATTTCTTTCAACTAACTTATATCCTGCTTTATATGTATTAAATTTTGAACTAAGTCCAAGTCTACTTAAAGTTTTAAAAACATCCTTAAAATTAGCAATATTAGGACCATGAATAATTTTACAATCCAACTTTACAGCCTCCAAAGGATTTTGCCCTCCATGATTTATTAAAGAACCTCCAATAAAAACTAAATTAGAAATTTGGTAAAATTTTTGCAAATCTCCATAAGTATCTACAATATAAATATCTATATTTTCATCCTTTTTTAAATTTGAACTATGCAAATGATATTTAAGTTTTAATTTTTTAGCTTGAGCAACTATTTGTTTCTTACTTTGAACGTGTCTAGGAACTATAATTGATAGTAAATTCTTTATTTTTTTTTGTTTTTTGAAATAAAGATGATTTAATAATGAAAAATTTTCTTCCTCAGGATGTATACTAGCAGATGTTAGAAGTATTTTTTTTTTTTTAAAATAATTTAATAAATTTATATCCAATTTTTTTCTAAACTGGATTTTGCTTGTAGAATATTTCAAATTACCTAAGTTTTTTATTTTTTTTGCACCAAGAGTTTTTAAATAATTTGTAGTTTCGTTATTTTGTGAAAAACAAATATTAAATTTTTGAAATAATACTTTTGCAAAACTAGAAATTTTCATCCAGTTTTTGAATGATTTTGCAGTTATTCTTGCATTTATTAAAATTAATTTAATGCCTCTTTTTTCAACATTTTTAATTAAGTTTGGCCATATTTCAGATTCACATAAAATTAGCGCTGAAGGTTTCCAATAATTTAAAAATTTGTCTATTAAGAAATTTGCGTCTATTGGAAAAAATTGATGTATGGTTTTTTTTAAATTAATTTTTTGAATTAACTTAGCCGAACTTAATGTATTGGTTGTTAATAATATTGATTTTATTTCACTATTTTTTTGAAACTTTTCAATTAAAGGAATTAAGCTATTAAATTCACCAATACTTGATGCATGAAGCCAAATTAATTTTCCTTTCGGTCTACTTCTTGAACCAATACTGAATCGTTCTTTAAATCTTAAATAGCTTTCTTTGCCTCTTAAAATTCTAAAGATAATTATAATTGGAGAAATTAGTAGAATTAAGTTAATGAAGAGCCGATAAATAATATTCATTAATTTTTCTTAAGTTGTTTTTCATAAAAATTTTTATAAATTTCTGATTTTAACAACAGTGACTCATGTGATCCTTTTGCCTCAACAACTCCTTTATTAATCACATAAATATTTTTAGAATTCATGATTGTTGATAATCTATGTGCAATAACCAATGTCGTCCTATTTTTTGTCAGCATATTAATTGCCTCTTGAATTTTACTCTCTGTTTCAGCATCTAAAGAAGAAGTGGCTTCATCCAAAAGTATTATTTTGCTCTTTTTTAACATAGCTCTTGCTATAGATAATCTTTGTTTTTCACCACCCGACAATCTATATCCATTTTCACCAATCATAGTGTCGAATTTATTGGGCATGTTGTTTATGAATTCTTTACAAAAAGAGAGCTCTGCCGCTTGATCTATTTCTTCATCAGAGGCTGACTCGTTTGCATAAGCTATATTATTTTTTATTGTGTCGTCAAATAATGTTATATCCTGATTAACGAGCGATATATTAGATCTTAAAGAATTGATACTTGATTTATATATTGATTGACCATCTATAGTTACATCACCGTTAGTGGCATCATAAAATCTAGGAATTAAATTCAATATAGTGGATTTCCCTGCTCCACTATGACCAACTAATGATGTCATAGATCCGCCTTCAATTTCTAAATTAACATTTTCTAAAACTTTTCTTTCACTTTCTTCATAAGCAAAACTTACATTGTTAAAATTTATATTTGCTTTTGTAACTTTAATTTCAGCCGAACCTTTGTTTTCATTAATTTCATTTTTAATATCTACGATTGGTAAAATTCTTTTTGCTGCTGAAAGACCTTGGTTTATCCCCATATTTAATGTAGCTAAAGCTCTAACAGGCTGATAAGCCAACATCATTGCTGCAAGAAATGAGAAAAAATTATTTACTTCCAGTTCATTTTTTGAAATTAAAATACCTGAGTAAAAAATTAAACCTGCAATCATTATCCCAGTAAGAGTCTCCATTATTGGTGCAGCTCTAGTAAGAATTGACTCAAACTTAATTCCTTTATTTTTTAAGTCATCTATAAATATTTCACTACGATTAAATTCATATTTTTCTTTCTGAAAAATTTTTATAATTTTGTGATTTTTAAATATTTCTAAAACATAGCTAGTAAATACACCCGCACTTTGTGCCGTTTTAGTTGTTGCTTTACCAACTCTTTTTCCTAAAGATTTGGCAGAAAATGCAGCCAAAGGAATCATAATTAATGCAAAAATACTAAGTTTCCAATTTTGATAAAACATTACACCAATTAAACCAAACAAAGTTAAAACATCTTTAGTTAAATTTAATATAACAGTACTGACTAAGTTTTTAATCATCGCAACATCAAATTCTAAGTTTGTTAAAAATTTTCCTGAATGTCTTTTTTCAATAAATTTTGTATCTGCCAAAATTAAAGATCTAAGAATATTAAATTTAAAAAGCTTTTGGGTTTCTTGCCCAACCCTAATTAAAATATTTCTTGCGATGTATAGAGCAATACCTTTAAATGTGAATGCTAATGCCACCGCAATAGGAATTACGTAGAATAATGTTTTGTCTTTTTCAATAAATATTTTTTTTATTGCTGGATCTAACAAATAAGCAATTGCAGATGTGCTGCCAGCAACAATTATAGAAAAAAAAACTGATAAAAGTATTTTTGGCAGAAATCTGCTTGTATATTCTTTATATAATCTTTTCAAAATTAAAATATTTGTCATTTTTAAATTATTTTACCTATCAAAATTGTAATAACGCCAATTGCTCCAAAAAGATTATTTTTTTTAAAAATTTCTAAGCATCTGCTCTTATTTGTTTTATTAAACATTTGAATTTGAAAATAAAAAAGATGAATTAGAATCATTATCAAGCTAAAAAAGAAATAGCTTTTAAATTCTAATAAAATTCCTGTAATTATAAAACTTATAAAAACAAATGAATAACATAGTATTAAAAAATTTTTAGGATTTTTTTTAAATTTTATAGCTGTTGATTTTACTCCTATAATTTCATCATCTTCTATATCTTGAAACCCGTATATTGTGTCGTAACCAAGTGTCCAAAATATGGCTCCAATATACAATACTATAGGTGCCAAACTTATCCCTTCATTTATTGAAGTCCATCCAAGTATTAATCCGTAATTAAAAGCAATCCCTAAAAAAAGTTGAGGCCAATAAGTAAATCTTTTCATTAATGGATAAGTAAATGCTAAAGGCATTGATGCAATTGCAAGCCAAATAGTCAAAGTGTTAAAGTTTAATAAAACAAAGAATGCAAGAACACATAATGCAAATGAATATATTAATGACAATTGTACACTTATCTTGTCCGATGCAATGGGCCTATCTTTAGTCCTTTCAACTTTTTTGTCTATATTTCTGTCAACTATATCATTTATGATGCAACCAGCTGATCGCATTAAAACTGAACCCATAAAAAAAAGAGAAGAATAAAAAAAATAATTTGATAATCCATTATCAAAATCATAAGCAAGTGTAAGACCCCATATACACGGCCAAAATAGTAACATAGTTCCAATTGGCTTTTTTAATCTTGTTAATTCAAGGAAGATGCTTATATGAAACATATAATTTACTAAATAACAAAGATTTTTTTTTAAGCAAATTTAATCGACATGAATATTGACTACACGGTAACAGCGTTAATGTTTCCTGCCATTCCTTTGCTAATGAGTGTTTATGGTAGTCGTTTTCATACCCTAAGTAATTTAATAAGAAAAATACATGACGAATATGTCTGGGAAAAACATATTCCACCAGAGTGGGAAAAACAGCTAATAAATTTAAACGGAAGAGTAAAGTGGTTAAAATATACACTTGGATTTGCAAGCTTTGGTTTTTTGTTTAATATGTTAACAGTTTTTGCTCTATACTTAGACTTGATTTTTATTGCAAGAATTATTTTTGGATCATGTTGCTTAGCAATGATAATTTCTGTAATATTTTTTATAAGAGATATACATCTATCAACCGAAACTTTGAAATTACATTTGTCAGATATGACAATTGATTTAGACTAAGGTACAATAATAGCTGGACCTATAACTTTTCTATTTTCTAAATCAACATGTGCTTGTTTAATATCATCCAGTTTATATTTCTTAAATATTTCTATATTAATTTTTCCAGAGCTTATTTTTTCAAACAGTACTTTTGCAGCTTCGCTTAACTCTTCACTAGTATTTAAATACTGTCCCATTGAAGGTCTAACAAAAAATAATCCTTTTGGCTGCAACATCTTTGAAACATTAATTGGATCTAGTGCTCCAGATGCATTTCCAAAAGAAACCATCATTCCTCTAACGCTTAAACATTCAAGAGATTTTTCAAATGTTGATTTTCCAACTCCATCGTAAACTATAGGCACACCTTCGCCATCAGTTATTTCCATAACTTTTTTTACAAAGTCTTCTTTATTATAATTAATTACTTCATCACACCCATTTTTTTTTGCTATCTCTACTTTTTCTTCGTTTCCAACTGTTCCAATAACTTTACATCCTAAACTTTTAGCCCACTGACAAAATATTTGTCCCACTCCTCCTGCCGCCGCATGAAATAAAATTACTTCATTACCTGAAACTGGATAAGTTTTATGTAGTAAATAGTATGTTGTTAATCCTTTAGTCATCATTGCTGCAGCTATATTAAAATCTATTTCTTTTGGTACTTTAACTAAATTTGTTGTTCTATAGATTCTATGTGAAGAATATGCCCCCAAAGGTATAGCAGCATAAGCAACTCTATCTCCAACAGAAAAATTTGAAACATCTGGCCCAATTTCTTTAATAACACCAGAAGCTTCCATTCCAAGTCCGCTTGGTAGCATTAAAGGATAAAGTCCAGATCTATGATATGTATCTATATAATTTAAACCTATTGCAGCATGCTCAATTAAGACTTCGTCTTTTGCTGGTTTTCTTAAAGTTATTTCTTCTAAATCTAATACTTCAGGACCACCATTTTTTTTAATTTTAACTGCTTTCATTATAATAATTTTTTTAAGCTTTATTTAATTGTTAACTTAAATAATATCAAGTAATTGATTTAGGTTTTTAACTTCATTTTTTGGAAGATAATCCAATTTATCAAATATATTTTTATTTCTATTTACCCAAACAGAATTAAATCCATAGTTCCCGCCCGCAGATACATCCCAAGTGTTTGCACTTAAATAAGCAACTTCATTTTTTT
>CAYXLK010000040.1:0-4927 GCA_964465855.1 uncultured Candidatus Pelagibacter sp.
CTACGGACCAGGAGGTTCTGGGTTCAACTCCTAGCAGGCGCACCAAAAAGGAAAATTTATGAGAATATCTTTGCAGAAGTCAGTTGTTTATTTTTTTATAATAATTTTATTAATATTAATTGTTCTAACGTTAATTATCTAATGAAAAGATATAAACAGCTAAGCAGCAAGTCTGGTTTTTTAAAAAATAATGGAGGACTTTTATTTAGAAAAAATAGTAATAATAAATTTGAATTTAAAACAACAATAAAAAAAATTCATTTAAATAGAGCTCAAATAACACATGGTGGCTATATATGTTCAATAATTGATGCGGGCGTGGGAACTGCTGCTCACTATGTTGCAAAAGGAAAACCGTGTGTAACTATATCTTTAGATATTAAATTCATTTCTCCAACTAGATTAAAAGATGAAATAATTGGAAAAGTTTTAGTTGAAAAAAAAACAAAATCATTAGTTTTTTTAAACTGTATACTCAAATCAAAAAATAAAGTAATAGCTACATCTTCTGGTATTTGGAAAATATTAAATCATAAAATTCCAGATGCAGGATATGGAGGATAATTAAAATATTTTGATTTAATAGTTTTAATGCTATTATTATTTTATAAATATTAAAATGAGAACATTTTTAACTGTGATTCGGACACCTTTTATCCTATCTTTGTTCTTTTTTACGCACTAGATGTAGTAACAAAAAAAAATTAGACACAAAAAGTTGAAATGAAAAATAAAACTATAACAGCAGTACTTGGACCAACAAATACTGGAAAAACCTTTCTCGCAATTGAAACATTGCTTTCGTTCAACTCTGGAATGATTGGTTTTCCATTAAGACTATTAGCCAGAGAAGTGTATGATAAAGTTATTAAAAAATGTGATCCATCTTCAGTAGCTTTGATCACTGGTGAAGAAAAAATAATTCCATCAAATGCAAAATACTACTTATGCACAGTTGAATCTATGCCAATAGATAAAAAATTAGAATTTGTTGCTATAGATGAAATCCAAATGTGCAGTGATCATGAAAGAGGTCATATTTTTACAGATAGACTTTTAAATTTAAGAGGAGTGAAGCAAACTATGTTCATGGGATCACATACCATGAAAGATATATTATCTAATCTGAATGATAAAATAGAGTTTGTTAACAAAGAAAGATACTCAAAATTATCATATTCAGGACATAAAAAAATTTCAAGAATTGAAAGAAAGAGTGCAATAATTGCTTTTTCAACTGAAGATGTTTACGCAATTGCAGAATTATTAAGAAGACAAAAAGGAGGTTGTGCAATTGTTATGGGTTCATTAAGTCCTAAAACTAGAAATTCTCAAGTTTCACTTTATCAATCGGGTGATGTTGATTATTTAGTTGCAACTGATGCAATTGGAATGGGAATCAATATGGATCTAAATAATGTTTATTTTTCTAACTTAAAAAAGTTTGATGGAAAAAAATTAAGAAAGTTAAATCTTGCTGAAATAGGTCAAATTGCTGGGCGAGCTGGAAGATATATGAATGACGGCAACTTTGGCATTACAGGTGAAGTTCAAAACATAAATCCAGAGGAAATTGAATTAATTGAAAACCACAAATTTGAGATGATAAATAGAATTTTTTGGAGAAATTCTGAATTAGATTTTATAAATACCAATAGTTTAATTAGCTCATTAGAAGAAAAACCAAGAAAAGATTGGTTAAAAAGAATTAATGAATGCGAAGACGAAAAAGTTTTAAAATATTTAATTAATAATGAAAATGAAATTACTGTTAAAAATGATGGAAAAAATTTAAATTTATTATGGGAGTGTTGTCAAATACCTGATTTTGTAAAAAAAAGTTATGGCAAACATTTAGAAATTGTAAAAAAAGTTTATCTTTTTTTATCTAAAAATAATGGAAAAATACCAAATTCATATTTCAAAGAGCAATTAAAACCACTAGACAAAATTGAAGGAAACGTTGACTCAATATCTAATAGAATTGCCAATGTTAGAATCTGGTCCTATGTTGCAAATAAATCTAATTGGGTTCAAAATAATGATTATTGGATTGAAAGAACAAAACATCTTGAAGATAAACTTTCAGATAGACTGCATGAAGAGTTAACAAAAACTTTTATAGATAAAAGAGCAAGTGTTTTAGCTAGAGGATTAAAACAAGATATAGCTTTTAAAACTGAAATTATTGATAGTAAAAAAGTTAAAATAAATGATCAATTTATTGGTAATTTAAATGGATTGAAATTAGAATTAGATCTAAAAGTTGATGCGCTCGACTCAGACATAAAGTCATTAAAAAAAGCCTCAAGGCAGACGGTTATGCCTGAAATTTTGAATAGAATTAATCAAATTATTAATACCAATTTAATTGAAATTAGAAAAGATTTTAAAATATATTGGAACAACTCTCCAATTGCAAAACTTCAAAGAGGTAAAGATTATCTGTCACCGGAAATCGAATTAATTATGGATGATATGATTGAAATTAAAGACAGAAATAGATTAAAAGCTTTTTTAGAAAAATGGATAAAAAATAAAATAGATACAGAATTAGAAAGTTTAATAAAGTTAAAACATTTAAAGAACAATAATTCAGGAATAAGAGCTCTGGCATATAATTTATATGAAAATAATGGTGTTGTAAAAAGAGAAAAAGTTAAAATAATTTTAGACAAGTTAGAACAAGATGAAAGAAAAATTTTAAGAGCAGCGGGTGTAAAATTTGGTAGATATCATATATTTTTGTATAAACTTTTTAAACCAAGTTCCGTATCTTTACGAATAATGCTATGGAAAAATTTTTACCAAAAATACTACTATCTGAATCCTCCGGTGTTTGGATTAAATTTTTTTGAAAACAAAAATAGTTCAAATAAAGATTTTATGCTTTTATGTGGATTTGAAAATTTTGAAAAGATTTTTGTAAGAATAGATATACTAGAAAGATTGTTTATAATGATTTTGAATTCAGATAAAAAAAGCTCTGAAAAACAAAAAGAAATCAAACTTATTCCAGAAATGTTAAATTTATTAGGATGTAATAAGGAGAATTTTATAAAACTACTTAAACTTATGAATTATAAAATATATGAAAAAGATAAAGACGTATTATTTAAATATTCGCCAGTGAAAAAAAGTTCAAAAAAAAATAAGAATATATCTAATTTTTCTGATAGTCCTTTCAGTAAACTGACTCAATTAAATATAAAATAATGTTAAATTTTTTTAAAACAGAAAAGGCTTCTAAAGAAAATAATATTTCTGTAATATCTGTTGCCTGTTTGCTAATACATGCTGCAAGAATTGATGAAAATTATTCAAATAAAGAAAAAGAAATTATTAAAAAAACACTCTTTAAACTGGGTACTAACGATAACAATATTGATGATATTATTGAAAAAGCTGAGGATGCAGAAAAAAATTCTAATCAAATCTTAAAATTTACCAAGGAAGCAAAAAATCTAGAAATAGAAAAAAAAATAATACTTTTAGATGCCTTGTGGAGCATAATTTATTCAGATAAGAGTGCCGACATATATGAAACAAATCTAATGCGAAGAATATCTGGTTTGCTTTACTTAGACAATAAAATGGTTGGCGATATTAAGGAAAAAATTAGAAATAATAAATGACATATTTAGTTAATGAAAAATGTATAAAATGTAAACTAATGGACTGTGTTGAAGTTTGTCCTGTTGACTGTTTTTATGAGGGTAAGAATATGCTTGTAATTAAACCAGATGAGTGTATAGATTGTGGCGTTTGTGAACCGGAGTGCCCCATTGATGCAATAGTACCCGATACAGAGACAGGAAGCGATAAATGGCTAGAGATGAACAAAAACTACTCAGAAATTTGGCCAAATATTTCACAAAAAAAAGATCCACCAATAGATAGTGAAAAATATAAAAATGAAGAAAATAAGTTTAAAAAATATTTTAAAGAAAACTTTTAAAAAAAAAACTGTTAAAGTAAAAAAAAATAAGAAAATTCTAATTAAAAAAAAAACTACCTTTAAATTAAAAAAAATAAAAAAAACTAAGATCCCAAAGAGAAATTCAAAAAATAAAAAAACATCACTAAAAGTTGGAACACAAAATAATAAAAATCAAACATTAAAAAGTGATTCTCTTAGAATAAACAAAATTAATGATCAAAAACCAGAAATAAAAAAAATTAAAAAACAGGATACAGAAAAGAAAATTTACAAAGTTAAAGAATATGTTGTTTATCCTAAACATGGAGTTGGTCAAATAACGGAGTTCAAGAAAATAAGTATTGGTGGAATAGAGGTCGAGACTTATTTATTAAAATTTGAAAAAGACAAAGCAACAGGAATGGTGCCTGTAAACAAACAATCTCATTTAAGACCTCTAGCTACAATTAATCAAGTAAACAAATGTATAAGTATATTAAAAGGGAAACCAAAAATAAAAAGGTCTATGTGGAGTAGAAGAGCACAAGAATATGAGGCAAAAATTTCTTCGGGCAAAATATATGATTTAGCTGAAGTAGTTAGAGATCTCAATAAAGGTGATGATCTAATGATTGACCAATCATATAGTGAAAGACAATTATTTGAAAAAGCATATGAAAGACTTTTATCTGAATTTAACGCTGTTTTAGGAAATAACTTAGAAGATACTCAAAAAAAATTGGATAAAGCATTAAAAAGAAACCTAGATGCTCAAAAGGCCAAAATTGAGAAAAAAATAGAAGTTCAAAATAACGATATTGCAACAGATAGCCTTGAGGATAGAACAATAGAAGCTGAACCTATCGAATAAAAAAAACGCTTCCCACGCATTCGCCATGAGAAGCGTTATCAATTAAAAAGAATACTAAACTATCTTCTTCTTCTAGCTTTTTTCTTAGCTTTTTTCTTAGTTTTCTTTTTAGCAGCTTTTTTTCTTCTTTTAGCCAT
>CAYXLK010000041.1:0-4604 GCA_964465855.1 uncultured Candidatus Pelagibacter sp.
TTGCTCCTACGACTGTTGCTAAAATAACTGTTTCACCACATTTTGCAATTATTGCGCCATCAGCTTGTCTTGCTATTTTTCCTGTTTCTAAACTTATCTTTTTTCCTGCTACTTCTATTTCTTTCTTTACTACTTTAAACATTTATTTCCTTAAATTTAATTTTGAAATTACTTCTTTATAAGTTTCAATCTTATTTTTTTTCAAATATTCTAATAATTTCTTTCTTTTATTAACTGCCTTTATTAAGCCAACTGATGAGTGTTTATCCTTTTTAAATTTTTTTATATGTTGGGATATATTCTCAATTTTAGACGTTAGCAGAGATATCTGCACTTCTGATGAGCCGGTATCTTTATCGTGTCTTGCTATTTCTTTCATTTTTTTCTCCATTATTTTTTTTTATTTTTGTGTTTGCCTAATTAAATTTTCTATTTTTTCGGCATAGTCAAATGAATCATCATTAACGAAAAATAATTTTGGCATAAATTTAATCATTATTTTTTTCGATAAAACTTTTCTGATTACAAATGAAAATTCTTTTAATTTATCTATGACTTTCTCTGTATCTTTTCCTCCCAGTGGTATTACAAAAACTTTGGCCGTTTTTAAATCTGGACTCATTTTTACTTCTGTTACTGTTATAGATTTTGTATCTAAATCAGATATTTTAGTTTCTTCTCTTAAAAAAATCATACTTAATGCCTGTTTTATCATCTCACCAACTCTTAGTTGTCTTTGGGATACAGGTTTGCCTAATTTGCTCATGATAATATTTGTCTTTCTATAGTTTTTGATCTGTAAGCTTCTATAATATCTTTTATTTGAAAATCATTAAAATCTTTAAGAGATATTCCGCACTCTAATCCTGTATTTACTTGTTTGACTTGATTTTTTTCTCTAAAAATTGATCCAACTCTTCCGCTAAAAATTATTGCTCCATCTCTTATTATTCTAGCATGAGAGTCTTGATTTATCTCCCCATTTAAAACCTTTGATCCAGCTACTTTTCCAACTTTTGAAACTTTAAATATATCTAAAATCTCAGCTGTGCCTGTAATTTCTTCATTAATTTCTGGCGTTAATAGTCCTGACATTTTATTTTTTATAAAATCAATTAACTCATAAATGATATTAAATGAATCAATTTTAATATTTTCTTTTTCAGCTAATTTTTTTGCTTCTTTACTTGGTTTAACATTAAATGCAATAACTGTTGCCTCAGATGCTTTTGCAAGTGTAATATCTGTTTCTGTGACCATTCCAATGTCTGATAGCAATATTTTTGCTTTTACTTCGTCATGTTTGATATTTGATATTGCAAATTTTATTGCTTCAGCGGAACCATGAACATCAGATTTAATTATAATATTTAAATCCTGTGAAGTTTTTTGAAAAAAATCAGTATCTTTTGTTACAAAACTTAAATTTTTTATTCCTTCTTTAGCTTCATTAACCCTGACTTCTACTAAATTTTTTGCCTCTTTTTCTGAAGGTAATACAATAAAATCATCTCCTGCATTTGAGGCTCCATTTATCCCTAAAATTTCAACTGGAGTGGAAGGTTCGGCTATTTCTATGTTTTGACCTTGGTCATTTATTATTGCTCTAATTTTGCCCCATTTTTTTCCGCTAACGAAATAATCTCCCTTCTTCAAATTTCCAGAAGTTACCACAATGTTTACAACTGGACCTCTGCCTAAGTCTATTTTTGATTCTAAAACTATTCCTTTCGCTTCATTTTCATATTCTGTTTTTAGATCTAAAAGCTCTGCTTGTAAATTTATTGACTCAATTAACTTATCTAAATTATTTTTAGTTTTGGTTGAAATTTCAATCATTAATGTATCGCCTGATAAATCTTCAGCAATTAGCTCATGTTCTAACAACTGATTTTTAATTTTTGTTGGATCTGCTTCTGGCAAGTCACACTTATTAATTGCTACTACAATTGGTACATTTGCTGCTTTAGCATGTTTTATTGACTCTACTGTTTGTGGTTTAACACCATCATCTGCAGCAACTACCAAAACTACAATATCTGTTAATTTGGATCCTCTTGCTCTCATTTCTGTAAATGCGGCATGACCAGGAGTATCAATAAATGTAATTTTATTATCCTCTTTAATAATTTGATATGCTCCTATATGCTGAGTAATTCCTCCATGTTCTCCTTTAACAACATTTGTTTTTCTCAAAACATCTAGCAAAGATGTTTTTCCATGATCCACGTGTCCCATAATAGTAACTATAGGTGGTCTAGATTTTAAATTTTCATTTTTACTTTCTTTGATTTTTTTAATTATGTCTTCAGCTTTTTCCTCTTTAATTGAATTATGACCAAATTCTTTTACTAAGTATTCAGCTGTATCTGAATCTATTGCATGGTTAATTGTAGCTTTAACCCCCATGGTTAATAAATGTTTAATTAAATTACTAGATTGCTCACTCATTCTATTTGCTAGTTCTCGAATAGTAATTACTTCTGGTATTGAAACATCTCTTTTGACAGGTTTGTACTCTTGCTTATCATCTATAGTTTGCTCTCTATTTTCTTTTAGCCTAGCTCTTCTAATAGATGCTAAACTTCTTCCTTTTATCTCGGCACCATCCTCATCACTTAGCGCTCTTGAAATTGTTAATTTAAGTTCTCTTTTTTTAATACTGTTCTTTTCTTTGTTTTCTTTTGTCAATTCACCTTTTATTCTTTTCGTTGCTCTTTGTTCTGCTAGCTTTCTTTTTTCAAAATCAGATAAATCTTTATTGGGAAAATAACTCTGGGCTGGTTTCTTAAAACCTATATTTTGTAATGGTTTATTAAACTTATTTCCTGATGATGTAGACTTATAAAATTTTTTCTTTTGGAAAGTTTTATTATTATTAATAATTACTGAGTTCTTTGGATTTGATTTTGCCTGCTCAATATTATTTATAGTTTTTTTAGTATTTGCTGATATTGAAAGTTTTAATTTTTTTTTGTCCATAAGTCATCTCTCAATCTCTGAAAACTATATCTCTTGCTGTCATAATTAAATTATCTGCCTCTTGTCTTGTTAGGGCAAAATCCTCTAAAAAACCCTTAATTTTAACTTTTTCACCTTTCACTACATCATAGGTTCCTGTTAGTTCATCAGATGCCAGATCGGCAAAATCGGCAAGGGTTAGAATTTTTTGTTCCCCTAATGTTATAAGCATACCAGGGGTTAATCCTGGAAGCTCAATTAATTTATCATCAAGTCCTAATTTTTTTACTCTATTTGAAATTTCCTCTTGGTCTTTTTGATAGAATTCTTTTGCTCTATTAATAAGTTCTTTTACAGTTTCTTCATCAATCCCTTCAATTTTTGTAAGATTTTCAATTTGGCTATCTTTTATATCTTCTATAGATGAAAAACCTTCAGCAACAAGAAGTTGTCCTAAAGTTTCGTCTAGCTCTAAATTTTTAACAAAGTTATCTGTTTTTTCTTTAAATTCTAATTGTCTTCTCTCTGAGTCTTCCTGGTCAGTCAAAATATTTATTTCATAATTTAATAATTTTGTAGCAAGCCTAACGTTTTGACCTCTTCTGCCAATAGCTTTACTTAAATTTTCATCAGTTAGAATAACATCTATTTTTTTTTGGTTGGTGTCTAAATTCACTCTAAGTACCTCTGCAGGAGATAATGCGCTAGCTGCAACTATAGCAAGATCCTCTGACCAATTAACTATATCAATCTTTTCACCTTGAAGTTCATTTACTACAGCCTGAACTCTGCTTCCTCTCATTCCAACACATGCTCCAACTGGATCTAATGAGTTATCTTTTGCTTTTACACAAATTTTAGCTCTACTGCCTGGATCTCTTGCTGAAGAAATTATTTCAATTAAACCATCATAAATTTCTGGAACTTCTAATATAAACAATTTCTCCATAAATTTAGGATGTGCTCTTGAAAGAAATATTTGTTGACCTCTTTGCTCTCTTCTAACATCTAAACAATAAGCTTTAACTCTGTCTCCAGCTTTTATATTTTCTCTAGGTATCATTTCATTTTTTTGGATTATTCCCTCTGCTTTTCCTAAATCAATAATCACATTTCCAAACTCTAATCTTTTTACAATTCCACTTAATATTGTATCTTTCTTATCTATAAAATCATTATACTGTCTATCCCTTTCAGCTTCTCGCACATTGAAGCTAATTACTTGTTTTGCAGTTTGTGCTGCTATTCTTCCAAAATCAAAAGATGGCAGTGTCTGGAGAATTTCGTCACCAATTTTTTTTTCCTTATTTTTTTCATTTATTGAAGCTGCTTCACCTAAACTTATCTCAATATTTAAGTTCTCTGGATTTTCTGAAATAACTAATTTTCTGTATATTTCTATATCTCCATTTTCACGATTAATATTAACAACTATATTATTTTCTGAACCAAACTTGTATTTAGCGGCTTTTGCAATGCCAGTTTCCATTGAATCAATAATTAATTCTTTATCTATAGATTTTTCTAAAGCAACAGCTTCAGCTATTCTTAATAATTCAAGTTTATCTGCTCTTCTATTTAACATTTTTTTGTTTTCTCCAAAAAAAAATGGGCCGAGGCCCATTTTGAAATTTCAACAATGT
>CAYXLK010000042.1:0-4220 GCA_964465855.1 uncultured Candidatus Pelagibacter sp.
CCACTCATTTAAATGATCTTTAGTTGTGGCTAAAACATAATCTATTGATTTTTTTGTAAATGGACTAGGGTGAAAATCATTTACATCTTCATTACTTGAAAAAACATAATTCATTGCTCTATTTGATAAGGGTGTGGCGCCTGTTTTTTTTACAACAAACACTCTTGCCGCATAATCGTGCCCTTTTTTACTCCTTTCGTCTATACCATTAAGGTCTTTTTCTACTTTCCAAGTAACATTAAGGTAAGGTGTTTTATTTAGATTTATTATTATCTCTTTTCCTAAACCAGAAGCTGAATTATTAGCTACGGCTTTTAAGAAGTTTCCATTTTCGTTTTTTCCTATTGTATACTCTGTTTTAGCATCGGCTCCTCTTACTTTTCTTACCTTTAAAGTCTCAAATTCTTCCTCTGTAAATTCAAAAACTTTAACCTCATTAGCAAAAGTGAAGCTGGACATAAAAAACAAAGAAATAAAAAATTTTACTAATAGTTTCATAAATTAACTCTTATTTCTGTGGCAATAAGATAATTTTCGGTGCTACACAGGTTCCATCGTGAATTTGTTTAAAGGCATCCCCGCCATTTCTTAAGTCTCTAAACTCTATCCAATCAAGAGGTCCTATATCTTTATTGGCTAAAATTTTAATAGTTTGCTCAAAATCCTTATTTGTATAACAATAAGTTCCTATAACTGTAACTTCTTGTAATGTCATTTTTCTAAAATTAAAAGTTCCTGATGGCTGAGTTAAGCCTATATGAATTATAGATCCACCCGGTTTTATAACATCAATGGCTTGCTGTCTTGAGATCTCTAATCCAACTGTATCAAAAACAATATCAAAGCTATTACTTTTTATCTCTTTATCATTTGGAGCAACAAATTTAGCGTCAAGAAATTTAGAGCATTCATTTAATCTTAATTTATTTGGATCTGATAAAACAATATTTTTATTTCCTTTAATTTTGGACAATATTAAACCACATAATAAACCAATAGCTCCTCCTCCTTGTACTAAAGTTCTGCACTCTGAAAGAGGTTTTTTTAAAGATTCTTCACCAATTAAAATTGCGTGCAATGAGACTGCAGTTGGTTCAGCAACAGGTGCTTCATTTTTATCTAAGCCATTTGGAATTTCGTAAATATTTTGATCTGGTGTAGATACAAATTCTGCAAACACTCCTTGTCTTTCGATGGGTCTATTCATACCCAAAAGAACTCTTGTTGGACACAAATGTTCTCTACCTTTTAAACAATATTCACATTTTCCACATGTAATCAAAGGGTTTAAAACAACATCTTTATCTTTAAATTTACCATTTTGAACTTGTCCACTAACTTCATGTCCGAGAATTAATGGAGGGATACGTCTTTCATCTTTGCCGTGATAAGCATGCATGTCTGATCCACAAATTCCAGATGCATGAACTTTTAAAATACTTTCACCTTCTAATTCTGATGGATTTTTTTCATCTCTATAAACTAGCTCTTCTGTGCCAGTATAAACTAAAGCTTTCATGTTATTTGCTAGCCATTAAATAATAAGTTATATAAGAAACAAAAGCACCAATTAACCAAGCAAAACTTTGTAAAAATCTTAATTCAACATTCCATATAGTGGAAGCGGCAAATACAAAACCAATAAACATTGCATACACACCTTTTATTTGCCAACCATTACTGTAGAAATAAGCTGCGCTTTTAGAATCTGAAAATATATCTTTGGAAATAAATTCTTTATTTTTTATTAAATAGTAGTCAGCAATAATTACTCCTGCTATTGGTCCAAAAAAAGAACCTATTGTATCAATTATTGACAAAACGCCAGATTGACTCAATATTGGGAGCCATAATGCTCCAGGCACCAATCCTAAAATGATAATTAACCATCCAGAATTAGTTTTATCAAAACTCTTTGGAAAGAAATTTAATAATGTATTTTGAGTAGGAATATAATTTGCAATCAAATTGGTAGATCCTGACGCAACCAATATAAATAAGATAGCAATAACAGTTAAATAGTTACTATCTATTTTTCCAATTATATCTGTTGGATTAGTTAATAACTGATCAACTTCTAGAAACTGTTTTGCCATTATAATATCTGCTCCAAGAACTATAAAAACTGATGCAAAAGAAAAGATAATTAAATTAATTATTAAAGAAAAATTACCTTTAGAATTTTCTGAACTACTTTTGATATATCTTGAAAAATCTCCAATGTTTAAAATAACAATAGAAAAATAAGCAAATAATGTGCCTGTAATACTTGCTAAAGCAATAAGGTTTTCTCTTGAAATTAGATTTTCTGTTTTTGCGCCTAATTTAAAAGCACTTATAATTTCTTTTGAATATTCTCGTGCAACAGTAATTATGAATATCACTAAGCCTAAATAAACAAACCACGCAGAAAAATTTAACATAGATTTAATGAAGTTTTGACCTTGCTTGAATAAATAAAATTGTAATATTAATGCTGATACAAAACTTAACCAATCAATGAGATCCATACCCATTAAAAAGCTTAGCAAAAGTTCATGATCTAAAATTGTGTAATTTATATTAAAAAATAAAATTCTTATTAAATATCCAATAGATTTAGAAATAAAAAATGTTTGGACTCCAAACATGAATATGCCGACTATACCTCTTAATAAAGCTACATATCTTGCTCCTCCTACTCCAAACGAACTTCTTAAAATCACTGGAAATGGTAAGCCGTATTTTTGTGACGGACTTCCTACAAGGTTAGCAAAAATTGCAACAAGCAATCCAGCAAGTAAACATGATGTAAAAACAATAATAATATTTAAATCGTAAACTAAATAAAGAGATGCAACTAAAGAAAATCCAATTAAACTTTGAATATTATTTGCCCAAAAACAGAACATATCGCCCCATGTCCAATTTTTATCATTTGGATTCACGCCAACGATTTCCCAATTAGTTAGATTAATATTTGCTTTTTCTTGACTCACTTAATAGATAATAAACGATTATTTGCTACTGTCCATACAAGAGAGTTGGTAACCACAATACTATTTTAGGAAACATAATAATTATAATAAGTCCAATTATTTGAAGCACCATAAATTGCATCATTCCTAAATAAATATCCTTTAAATCCCATTCAGGAACTACACCTTTTAAAAAGTACGCAGATAAAGCTACGGGTGGTGATAGCCAGGCGGTTTGAAGATTTACAGCTACAAGAATTGCAAACCAAGTTAAATTAAAACCTAAAGCTTCGATCAGAGGTAATATTATTGGAACAATGATCATTACTATTGGAACCCATTCTAAAGGCCATCCTAAAAGAAAAATTACACCCATAACTATAGCTAAAATTAAATATCTATTCATTTCTAAAGATAATAAAAACTCAGTAAGTAGCATTGGTGTACCTAGTCTAGCAAAAACTGCTCCAAAAAAGTTAGAAGCAGCAACTAAAACCATAATTAATGCAGAAATTTCTAAAGTCTTAACTAAAGCATCTTGTAGTTTTCTTAAAGTCAATTTTTTATATGCAAGAGATAACAACAATGCACCCATTGCACCACAACCTGCTGCTTCAGTTGGTGTTGCAAAACCAAATAGTATACTTCCTAGTGCAGCAAAAACTAATGCTGCGGGTGGAACTAACCCAAGAAAAAATTCTACCCACACATCTTTCATGCTTGTTGCTCTCATGTCTTCAGGCAACGGTGGACCTAATGTAGGATCCATCATGCATCTAATTGTAGTGTATGCAGCGTATAAGCTAGCAAGTAATACTCCAGGAAGAATAGCTGCTGCAAATAAATCTATTACTGGGATTTCCATTATTGGTCCCATAACAACAAGCATAATGCTTGGAGGAATTAATATTCCTAAAGTTCCTCCAGCAGTAATAGTACCTGCTGCTAATCTAACATTGTAGCCTGATTTATTCATAGATTTGGCTGCCATAATTCCCAAAATCGTTACTGAGGCACCAACTATTCCTGTTGCCGCAGCAAAAATTACTGAAACAAAAAGTACAGCATAATATAAAGATCCTCTAACTTTGGCTAACATTAGTTGAAATGCTGAAAATAATCTTTCCATTAAACCAGCTTGTTCCATCATGATGCCCATAAAGACAAAAAGTGGTACGGCGGCTAATGTTTGTTCTGTCATGACCATAGAAAACTGCAAGGTCATTAAATAAAAAACAAGTTTTCCAAAACCTAGATAACCAA
>CAYXLK010000043.1:0-4203 GCA_964465855.1 uncultured Candidatus Pelagibacter sp.
CTAGGAGAGCAAGGTGTTGCTGCACTAATAATTGTTTTTGCGGTAATATTTGTTTACAGAAAATATTTAAAATAATCGCTAGCTTTCTGAATAATTTTCCAGAGTTTACTAGCGTTTTCTTTGTTCACACAACCTCATTTCTTGTTTTAATTAATTATAACAATGGGACAAATTTTACATCAAATAGCTCTTTTGTTGAATAATCAGTTATATTTAGTTTTTTTAACAGAACTAATTTTTGAGTTGTTGAAGAATATATTTTTGGAAAAATAATTTTTCCTTCAATTTTAAGATATTTAATTAATTTTATAGGAAAATGCTTAACTGCAGCACTGATAATAATAGAGTCAAATTGAATTTTTTTATTCCATCCATTAATGCCATTGCCGAGTAGGTAACTAATATTCCTTAATTTGAGTTTTGCATGATTTCTTTTTGCTTGATCAATTAATTTTTGAAATATTTCAATTGTAAAAACATGTTTGCATAAATATGAAAGTAATGCTGCTTGATATCCAGTGCCGGTGCCTACTTCAAGTACAAGATCCGTTTTTTTTATATTTAAACAATCTATCATATCTGCGACTACAAGAGGTTGGCTGATTGTTTGATTACAATCTATTGGCAAAGGTCTATTATCATAGGAAAAATTAACAAATTTTTTTTTAACAAAAATTTCTCTAGGTATCTTTCTTATATATTTTAATATAGCTTTATTTGTGAAATTATTTAAAATTAATTCATCAATTAAATCATCTATTTTCATTTTTAAATATATAAAAACTATTTGTTTCTTTTTTTTTTAATTCCACACGCTCTGCATTCTATAGTTTCAACCGAACCTCCTGAACCAAAACCATAAGTTACATCTATTATTTTGTATCGATGGATGCCTAACCAACACAGTAATTTGTTAAATTTATATTTCATATTTCTAAAGGCGGATTGTTAGATGTTTCAAAATTTTGTTGTTTGGTGATATCTTCGTCTTCCATTTTCATTTTGTTTAGAGCCCATAAATAGTATATTTTGACGTATTCATAAATTACTGCGTAGCGTTCAACTGAGTTTTTAGTGTTTAATTCTTTTAAAAGTATTTTTTTATGTGAAACTATTTCTTTTATATTATTGTGATCAATAATTTCTGCAGAATCTTCGAGATAATATCCGCTCTTATCATCACAAGGTGTTTCTTTAATTTCTCTAATTAATTTATCAAACAGTTTTCCTGAAGATAGATTTTCCTCATATTCTTTTCTACTGATAAATTCGTGAATAGTATTTTTTAAAGGGGGCTTACCTTTTTTAGACCAAAGCATAAGCAAACCAACATAAATAATTTCATATAATCTAATTAATGTTGTTTTTCCTTTAACTTTTTTTCTCCATTTTAGGAACTGTACAATTTCTAGTCCGTGTTTTGCCAATACATATTACCATCCTTTAAACTTAAAACAGTATATCAGTAATTTAAGTTTTAATATATTTAATTAAGTAAAATTTATTTCCAAAACTTTACTCATTTGATTTATCTCAACGATCTAGTTCTGAGTCTAGTTTGTGGACTAGTTTTTTTCTACATGTTTCATATGTTGTGCGTTTTGAACACTTTGATTCACCAAGAACTAAGATTTTTTGCAACTCAAACATTGAGAAATTAATATTGCCATAAGCAACCAAATGATCCAAGTTTCTCCATGAGACATTTCATAATTTGTCCCAAAGATTCTTGCAACCATCAAAACAAGACGAACTATTATCGGTGATAAAATTAACTAACCTAATAATTTTACAACTGTACATTTAATATTCATTGCCAAATAATATAAAATAGTTGATTAAATTAAATATATTATAATTATTCAACCAACAATTTAATAATTATTTATAATAATGAAAAATCTTGATTTGCATCAAGACATTAATCATTTGTTTATGATTTAATGAAAATAATTAAGAGGCAACTCTTAACTGGCCAGGTAAGGAAAAACCGTAGGGTACAAGCTTATCGGGCAGAAAATCCTACAAAGTAGCGCTAGCATAGTAGGGTGGGTGGCTTGGCGGTAGCGCTTGCCAACGACGAGCCAAAACTTTCGCGCATGTACTTTACACGTGCTAAGAGTACATGAAACGAAGGTTGAATAGTCCCTATACTTATATATAGTTTTATTAAATGTCGGGCCTTAAAGATTTAATAAAAAAACATAAAAAAATAGAGATCCAAATTAATAAAATCACTAAACTTAGATTGAACGATAGAACATCAAGTTCTTGGATTGATTTAAAAAAATTAAAAAAAGAAAAATTAAAATTAAAAGACAAAATTAATTATCTTAAAAAGTTCTAGAATTGAACATTTGATTTATACAAAAATCCTCTAATCTTTTACCTAGTTTTATAAATATTTTGATGAGTTTTATGCGAATTATTTTTTTTCAATTTAAATTATCAGCTATTAATTATCATGCGAAATGGAATCATAGATGAACGATTAAATTTGTGTTGCTTATAAAATTTTTGTGCTCGTATATTCATTTTATCTGTAAGTAAAGTAATCCGTTTGCATCCTTTTTTGGCCGCGTATTTTAGGGCATGATCTAATAACATTGAACCAATGCCTAACTTTCGTTCGTCAGGAGAAACAACCATATCTTCAAGCAAAGCAACTCGTTCACCCAATGCTGTTGACACTGTATACAAAAGTATGACCATGCCAATTATTTTTTCTTTTTTCTTGGCAACAAAGATATTACCGGTACTATTATTGTTGAGTATCATTTCTAGACCACGACTTTGTTTTTCATGATTGGGTTTAAACTCAACTTCTTGAGAAAACAGATAATCAAGAAGAGTACATAATGTAGGAATATCCGACTTTGAAGCCATTTCTATTTTCATAACTATAAATTATAATGACTAATATATCACAACAAATCCAGAACTAAGATCCTTAAAAGTTTTTTCATTTCATTTTTGATACGTTAAAAATATCAAACATTATAGATATCTAACTTGATATAGATCAAACCCAGAGCCATGATCACTAAAAGTTTTTTCATGATCAAATGTTATCAAAAAGCTCTAGAATAGACCATTTGATTTATCTTTTTTAAATCGAGTTTCAGAGATATTTTTAGTAAATCTTTATGCAAAATATTTTTTATGAATTTTAAATTGTACGTGCAACTGGCATGAACTTTGGTGAACTAGATGTTTCACTAACACACGAGATAATCATCAGCTTTCTGAGCAATTTTCCAGAGTTTACTAGTTTTTTTTATCTAAACTTTAGTTTTCTGAAAATTTATCTACTTCAAAATTTTCAAGTTTTGAACTAAATTCTTCGCTTATATTTGAATCTTTGGTATTTAAATTTAATTCATTTAAATCTTTTTGTCTCAGTCTCTGCTCTTTTAGAATTTCTTGCTGCTCTTTCATTTTTTGTTCTGCATCAAATTTAACTTCCCACTCTTTAATTTTTAAATTCTCAATTCTTTTCTTCTCTTCTTCGTTAAACGTAATTTTTTTAAGAACTTTTTCCTTTTTCTTTTTTTCCTTTAATTCTTTTTTCCTTTGATCTTCCTCTCTTACTTTTAAATCAATATCTTTTCTAAACTGTTCATCATCCTTAAGTTTGGTTTCTTTTTCCTTTAATCTTAAATCTTTATCAATTTGACCTAAATCCTCATCCTTTTTAATTAATCTTTTGCTTTCAATTTTTTGTTGTTCTTCTTTAATTTTTAATTCTTTTTCTTTAAGTTTAAGTTCTTCCTCTTTTAGTCTGAGCTTATTACTTTCTTTATTTAGTTTTTCTTCCCATCCTCTTAATTCCTTTTTTTCTTTTATGATTTGATTATTTTCTGCAAGTTTTTTTAATCTAATATCTTTAATTTTTTTTTGTTCCTGATTTATTTTATAATTACTATATGCTTTACTTATGGCATTAGAAGGAAATATAAAAATTCCAGGTTTGGATTTGTTTTTAGTCTTTTTTTTCATTATATAAAATGTTTTATGTTTTTTATATTTCCAGATTTCATCAAAGAATTAATAAATTTTCAACAAACTTTTTTAAAATCTTTTACAGTGACTATTTTGAGTTCAACTATTAATTGATTTTAATACTAATATAACAATATTATATTAAATTTTATTTTCTTTATTAGATAGATCTACCCCGGTTTCAGGATCTAACTCTATACC
>CAYXLK010000044.1:0-4079 GCA_964465855.1 uncultured Candidatus Pelagibacter sp.
TTTTCCTTAATTGTTAACAATTTATATAAAATAAATTAAAGCTCATTGGTATATTTTTTCAATAAGTAAATTATCTTATTTTTTGGAGCAAAAAGACTGAAGTTATTACTATAATTCCACCAATTAACATTATTAGTGTAGGAATTTCACCAAATATAAAAAAACTTAAAATCATCCCAAAAATTGGGAATAGAGCGTAGAAAGGAAGAACTTGTCCCACCGAATAAAACTTGTAAAGATAAAACATTGACATGTGCCCCACTAAAGAGCAAAGAACACCAGCATGCAATACCATTAACCAAGCTTCGAGATTTAAATTTTTTAAATGAGAAACTGTATTTCCTTCAAAAATAATAGAAGCAATTAATAAAGCAATAAATGCTATAAAACCCATAGAAGCATTTGTAAATTTAACATCTAGTTCTTTCAGATATCTTGAAAAGACTTGCGACAAAGCATAAAAAAAAGCCATAGAGCATATCAGCAAAAATCCTAAAATTTCATCAGCAATTTTTGGATCAAACCCAATTAGTACAATTCCTAAAAGAGATGTAATAATTAAAATCCATTTTTTGTAATTTATTGATTCCCCAATAAATATAGAGCTTAAAATAATTGCAATAGGAATTGACAGTTGAGCACCTATAACTAGAGGGGACATTATACTTGATGCATTTATAGATAAATATAAAAACAAGTTTACACCTACACCCATTGAGAATGAAAAACCAAGCAAAGGCAAGATATATTTTTTATTTGGTAAGATAATTTTGCAAAAAGGGTATAAACAAAGAAATACAATGCCCATTCGTAAAGCACCAAACAAAATCGGGGGTACTGATGCATTAACACCAAGTTTTCCTGTAGGATATGCGCTACCCAAAAAAAACATTACAAGTAAAATTAGCAATGTATGTTTTTTATTCAATTAATTAACCCATAGTAAAAGGATCATCCATAGGCTCATCGGAAGTATTAAACCAAGTGGTTTTTATTCTGGTATAATCTTTAATAGACTCAATACCTGCTTCTTTTCCATAACCACTATCCTTCATTCCCCCAAATGGAGCAGAAGGAGAAATTAATCTGTAAGTATTTACAAAAGTAATTCCAGCTCTAATTGAATTTGAAACCCTTAAACCTCTACTAATATCTTTGGTATAAATTCCAGATGATAAACCATACTGGTTGTCATTCATTTTATCTATTACTTCTTTTTCATCATTAAATTTCATTACAGAAAGAACAGGACCAAATAACTCATTTTCTGCAGTTGGCAAATTATGATTTTCACATTCAATTACTGTAGGTGGAAAATAATAACCTTTATTTGACAAGTTATGTCTTTTACCTCCACATTTTAGTTTTCCGCCTTGATCTAAAGTAAGCTTGATATTTTTTTCAATAATTTCTAATTGTTTTAAACTGCTTAAAGGACCCATTTGTGTATCGGGCTCCATAGGGGGGCCTAACTTTATTTTATTTGCTCTATTTACTATTTTTTCTAAAAAATTCTCATAAATACTATTTTGTATATACAGTCTTGATCCTGCTATACAGCTTTGACCACTAGCACCAAAGATTCCTGCGGTAATTCCATTTAAGGCATTCTCTTGGTCAGCGTCTTCAAAAACAGCAACAGGACTTTTGCCTCCTAACTCCAAACTTACTTGTGATAAATTATCAGCCGAATTTCTTATAATATGTCTAGCGGTCTCAGGACCGCCTGTGAAAGCAATTTTTTCTACCAAATTATGTGAGGTTAATGTTTTTCCACAAGGATCTCCAAACCCAGAAACAATGTTTACTACTCCTTTAGGTATACCAGTTTTTTCAATCAATTTTGCAAATTCAAATAGCGTTGCAGGAGCTAATTCAGAAGATTTAATTACTATAGTATTTCCCATAGCAAGCGCAGGAGCAAGTTTTACTGCTGTTAATAACATCTGTGAATTCCAAGGAATTATTGCAGCCACAACTCCAATAGGCACTCTAGTAGTTATGGCTTGCATATTAGCTTTATCGATTGGTAAAACTGTTCCTTCAACTTTATCGGCAAGACCTGCATAGTAATCATAGTATTCAGCAATATAATTTGCTTGATTTTTTGTTTCTTTAAATAGTTTTCCAGTATCAATAGTTTCTATTTTTCCAAGCAGTTCGGCATTCTCTCTAAGTTGTTCTGCTATATCTTTTAAATATTTTGCTCTTTCTCTTGGAAATAATTTTGGCCACGCTCCTTCAAAAGCTTTTTGTGCTGCTTTAACAGCTTTATCAACATCTTTTTCGCTAGCTTCAGGCACTTCTACCCAAGGTTCATTATTTTCTGGATTTAGTGACTTAAATGTTTTTTTACTTTCAGAGTCTGTCCACTCCCCATCTATAAACATCTTATATTTTTTTAAATCAGACATTTTTTATAAATTTTTTGATATTAATACTAACATCGTCTGCGCATTCAATACTACAGAGATGTTTGCCGTTATTTATTTCAGTGTATGATGAATTATTTAAATCATTTGATAGTTTTTTCGACATTTCAGGAGTAGATCCTGGATCAATAGATCCAGTCATAACAAGAGTCTTAGTGTTTATTTTTTTTATTATTTCAATATTATCTTTATAGTAGGCAAATAACTCATATGCTTTTATAAAATTTTTTTGATCTTCAGCATCCTTTGTTAAAATTTTCATGAATTCTTCATAAATTTTTGGGTTTTTTTCAAGATACTTATCCGTAAACCACCTCTTCAAAGCAAGTTGAGAAATTGGTTTATTCAATTTTGCTAAATTTACCCTATCAATAACTTCCTGTCTTTGTTTTTCAGTTCTTTTGTAAGTTGTCGCAATTAGTGTCAATGAATTTATTTTTTTTTGAAAATCTGCAGCAAAATTTAATGCAATTAAAGATCCAATGGAAAATCCCACTAAGTGAAATTTATTTACACTTAATAATTCAGTTAAAGATAGCAATTGATCCACGTAATCTTTCATTTTAATTTCTTCTTTTTTAAAAGGTGTTTTGCCATGTCCAAGAAGATCATATGTGATTGTAGAGTATTCTTTAAAATAATTAATCTGTGGGGTCCACATTTTACTATCTAAACCTACCCCATGAATAAAAACTATTGGTATAGTTTTATTATTTATATACGTGTAATGATTTTGATTATTTAGGTTCAATACCCATCTCTTTCATATCTTGATATCTATCACCAATTCTAGCATGCGCTCTTCCAGTTGGAGCACCTGCTATGGCTACAATTATTTCATCTTCGTTAGGCGCATCATGAATAGTAAATTCGTGAGTTAAATAATATGGCCTTAATCCAGCATCCGTTTTATGCATCATGGGTATAGAAATTTTTGATCCAGCTGGCCCCCTAGTATTAGTGAAACTTAAATAAGCTGTGCCACCAACTGCATCTCTAAATTTATTTCCAAATCTTAATGTGTGGATAAAAGCTGACGCATGTTCTATTTCTCCATTTAATCCAACCATTGCAGCTTTCCCGTAAGCTAAAATTTTTTCACCTGATCCAATTTCTTTAATTAATTCTGGCACTAATATATCTCCTAGTTTTGGAGCTAAATCTAATATTTCTGGTTTTAAATCATCAACAAAACCTTTCCCCACCCAAGGATTTTGAATTACAGCAGCTACCGAAACTAACAAAACAGGTTCTTTGGCTTTTTTTTCACCTTCTATGAATGTTTTATCTACAAATTTAACAAATTTTCTTAATTTTAATTCCATCAATTTGCTCTTCGAATATTTGATTTATCAGTATTTATTTTTGGAATTACTTCGTCGTTAAATAACTTAATACTTCTCATGCAAGTCCCATGGTTAATTCCTGGAAAGTTTGACCAGACTAGTAGATTTTGTAGATTTAATTCTGATTGAAGCTCTTTTATTTTGCTCACAACATAATCAGGAGTGCCAAAAAGCAAGTTTCTTTTATGTAAAAATTCATAGTTAAGAAGATCTAATTTATTCTTTGTTTCAGGTAATTCCTCACCCGGATCCATATGATTTCCCAATCCCCTAAAGTGACATACCCATCTCATGTAATTTA
>CAYXLK010000045.1:0-4064 GCA_964465855.1 uncultured Candidatus Pelagibacter sp.
TCTTTATTTAAGGTTAAAACTAATAGCAAAGGTAATATTTCTAAATCTTTTGGTGCATTATGA
The DNA here is from genome assembly GCA_964465855.1 of uncultured Candidatus Pelagibacter sp. Lineage (GTDB taxonomy): Bacteria > Pseudomonadota > Alphaproteobacteria > Pelagibacterales > Pelagibacteraceae > Pelagibacter. The sequence goes on from CAYXLK010000045.1 coordinate 64, forward strand.
TGTTTGAATTGTTTATTACTGCAGGTGCTGGATTAATAAGTTTTTTAAAGGCTGGAGAAAAAATAGTTTTGGGTATTGATAAATTAGGTCAACAAAAGCATCAGGTTGTTACTTACGAAGATTAACAATATTATCAATAATATTTAATGATAAAAAGAGACCTTTATTACGAAAGAATACCAACTAAATCACTTAGAGAAGATGTCAGGTATTTAGGTAACATTCTTGGTAAAGTTATAAAAGATCAAGAAGGTAAAAAATTTTTTCAATTAGCTGAAAAAATAAGAAAACTATCTAAAGCTAATAAAGTTAATTCGAAATTAAATCAATCCAATAAAAATATTGTAAAAATCTTAGAGAAACTTAATCCAAAAAAAACTTTAAAGATTACAAGAGCATTTACTCATTTTATGAATCTATTAAATTTAGCTGAGTTAGTTGACGCATCAAGAAGTTTAAATGAATATGAAAATAGTAAAAAAAAAATTATCAATAGAAATATCTTCATTGAAGAAATTTTTGAAGATCTTTTTAATAATAAAAAAATATCAAATAATAAAATTTACAATTTTGCGAAAAATTTAAACATAGGAATTGTGCTAACCGCTCATCCCACAGAAGTAAAACGAAGAACTTTAATTCAAAAATATCATATAATTACAAAAATTCTTGAGCAAAGAGATTTATTAAAAAATTATCCTTCGAAATTAAAGATACTGGACAAAAAGCTTTTTGACGAATTAACAATTATTTGGAATACGGATGATCTTAAAAGGCATAAACCATCACCATTCGATGAAGCAAGATGGGGTTTAGCAATAATCGAAGATAGTTTATGGGAAACAATTCCAAAAGTTTATAGAAGATTAAATTCTATTTTTGTAAAAAATATGAATAAAGAACTTCCAAAAAACTTTAATCCAATTGAATTTGGTTCATGGATGGGGGGAGATAGAGATGGCAACCCCAACGTAACATCCAAAGTAACAAAAGAAGTAATTTTATTATCGAGATGGGAAGCTGCAAAATTATATGAAAAAGCACTTACAAAATTAATTAGATCATATTCAATGGAAAAATGTTCAAAAAAAATATCGAGAGTCGCCGGCAAATCTTTTGAACCTTATAGAGTTTATCTAAGACCATTAAGAGATAAAATGCGAAAAACCCATAGGTTAATCGAACAACATTTGGTTAACAATCAACCTCTTGATCAGGCTAAATTATTTAAATCTAGAGAGGAAATATTAAAACCTTTAAGAGTAGTAAGAGAGTCTCTTGAACAAAACCAATGTGAAAATATTGCGAGTGGCGAATTGTTAGATTTGATGAGGAGAACTAAATGTTTTGGTATAAATTTAGCTAGATTAGATATTCGTCAAGAGTCCTCGAGACATAAACAATTAATAGAGGAACTTGTAAATAAAAAGTACAACAAGAAATATTTAAAATTTAGTGAAAAAGAAAAGTTTAAGTTTTTAAAATCTGCTTTAATTTCAAAAAAAAACTTAATTAATAATCTTGAATTTAAAAATAAAGAAAATAAAGAGGTTTGGTCAACTTTTAAAATATTATCTAAAGAACCATCAGAATGCTTAGGTGCTTATGTAATTTCAATGACTGCCGCGGCATCAGATATTTTATCTGTATCTTTTTTACAAAAAGAGGCAAAAATAAAAGATAGATTAAGAGTAGTACCACTATTTGAAACTTTAGATGATTTAGTAAATGCTAAAGAAATAATGGAGACGTTATTCTCACAAAGATGGTACAGAAAATTGATAAAATATAATCAGGAAGTAATGATAGGTTACTCTGACTCTAGCAAAGATGCGGGAAAGATATGTGCGAGCTGGCATCAATATAAGGCTCAAGAAGAAATAATTAAATTAGCAAAAAAATATAATATTAATCTTACTTTTTTTCATGGAAGAGGTGGTTCAGCTGGTAGAGGAGGAGGTCCGATACAGGCAACTTTAAGATCTCAACCCCCACAATCAGTAAATGGTAAAATAAGAATTACAGACCAAGGAGAGGTAATTCAACAAAAATACGGATATGAACCTTTGGCAAAATATAATTTGTGTAGTTATATTGGTGCAGTTACTGAAGCTACATTGAAACCACCGCCAAAACCAAAAAGTAATTGGAGATCTTTAATAGAAAAAATATCTGAAATATCTAAAAGTTCATATAGAAGAAATATCAATCAAAATTCTGATTTCATTAAATATTTTAAAACTGTAACACCACACGTTGCTTTAGGTAAATTATCAATAGGTTCAAGACCATCCAAAAGAAAAAACGTTGATAACATCCAAAGCCTAAGAGCAATTCCATGGGTATTTGCTTGGACTCAAATAAGATTAATGTTACCTGCTTGGCTTGGTAGCGCCGAAGCCTTAAGATATTCATATATTAAAAAATTTAGAAAAACTTTATATGATATGGAAAGAAACTGGCCATTCTTTAGCTCCATGCTTGATATTTTAGATATGGTTATTTCTAAAGCTGATCCAGATATATCAAAGATTTATGAGGAATTTTTAGCAGATGAAAATCTTAAAAGAGTTGGTAAAAAATTAAGATTTCAGTTTGATGCAATTAAAAAATTAAATAAAAAAATTACACATAAAGAAATTATCTCTGATAGAAAACAATATAGAACCTCAGTTATTATAAGAAATATATATTCTGAGGTATTGAATATTATTCAACCAATTGTAATTAAAAAACTTAAAGATAAAAAAAATATTCAAAATCAAAAATATTTGAATGATGCTTTAATGACTTCTATAGCAGGCATATCTGCAGCAATGAAAAATACTGGATAATATGGCCGAATTATTTATAGCATTTGGAGCGGGGTTAATAAGTTTTTTATCTCCATGTGTATTACCATTAATACCAGGTTATATTTCTTATATTTCTGGAATCACATATAATGAACTTTTAGAGAAAAAAGTTAAAGTATATCCTTTAATATTTTTTACATTTGGTTTTTCAATTGTATTTATACTTTTTGGAGCCGCCGCTACATTTATAGGTCAATTATTCTTAAGTTATTCTAACGAATTAAGAATTATTGCGGGAATAGTAATACTTATTTTTTCATTTCATATTTTAGGTTTTTTGAATATGAAAATTTTTAATTATGAGAAAAGGTTTCAAGTTTCAAATAATAATAGTTTTTTTGGACCTATTTTATTAGGAATGGCTTTTGGTTTTGGATGGACTCCATGTATTGGTCCCATTTTAGGTTCTATTTTAGTTCTAGCGGCCACAGAAGAAAACTTTAATAAAGGAATTATGCTTCTATTTTTTTACTCATTAGGTTTAGCGTTACCATTTATCTTGTCAGGTTATTTAATTCAAAAATTTTTAATATTTTCAAAAAAGTTTAAAAAGAATATTAATTTAGTATCAAAAATTGGTGGATTGATTTTACTTGTTACGGGTATTTTAATTTTAACTAATCAACTTCAAGCTTTAGGATATTATATTTTAGAAATTTTTCCTTTTCTACATAGCTTTGGTTAATATAGTAGATAATAGAGCGTCTTTATCCGCATAACACCCTTGTAGCCAGCGGGTTCCGGCATCAAGATAAGCAGTTCTTGCATGAAGAACTCTTGTATTATCGACCAGAAACGAGTCCCCTTGTTTTAGTTTAAAACTGATAGCCATTTTTGGGTCATCGATTATTTTAGAAAATTTTCTGTATGCCTCATAGTAATTTAACATATCTTTATATGGAACATCAGTTATTGGAGCAATTGATCGGTTGTTAAAATGAATTCCTCTTATTTCATTATCAGGAGATAGTTCAATCATTGGAAAACGAGATTTTAAATGAACATTTTTTTCTCCTTTAAATTCAAAATGTGAACAATATTTAGAAAGTAAATTAAATTGTTTTTTATTTCTATTTTTTAGAAGTATAGCCGCTTTAAAACCATCTATAACTTTTGTGGCACCTCCTTTAGTAGAGTTTTTTATAC
>CAYXLK010000046.1:0-3608 GCA_964465855.1 uncultured Candidatus Pelagibacter sp.
TACTTAAATCAGAGCCTGATGTCTGGTCGTTAGATCGACAAATTAAAGCAGGTTTAAAAGGTTCTATGTGGGATGGTGTTAGAAATTATCAGGCTGCAAATAATTTAAGAAAGATGAAAAAGGGAGATTTTTGTTTTTTTTATCATTCAAATATTGGGAAAGAAATAGTAGGTATTGTAAGTGTTATCAAAGAAGCATATCCAGATCCAACTGATAAAACTAAAAAATTTGTAGCTGTTAAAGTTAGATTTGAGAAGAGGCTAGAACGCCCTATAAGCTTGAAAAGTATTAAAAATACTAAAGAATTAAAAGATTTACCATTAATTAAACAGAGTAGACTTTCGGTAATGCCAATAGATACTAAATACTGGAAAATTATTTTGAAGATGGGTAAAATAGTTAAATAAAATATGCCTAAAAAAAAGAAAAAAATAAAAAATAAAAAAAAATCTAAAAGAATTTCTAAAAGAAAAGTAATACGAAAAAAGTCTAAGACTAAATCTAAAGAATCTACTGAGAAAATTTATAAAACAAAATCAGATTGGGTCAAAAATGCAATAGTTAATAAATCGATGTATGAAAAAAAATACAAGGAATCCATTAGAAATAATAATGAGTTTTGGGCAAAAGAGGGGAAAAGAATTACTTGGATAAAACCATACACAAAAATAAAAGATATTGTTTATAGTAAGACAGACGTAAATATAAAATGGTTCTACGATGGAACTCTTAATGCTTCAGCAAACTGTATAGATAGACATTTAAAAAAGAATAAAGACAAAACTGCAATTATTTGGGTTGGTGATGATCCAAAAGTACAAAAAAAGATAAGTTATAAACAATTGTACGATGAAGTTTCAAAAGCTGCTAATGGTTTAAAAAAACTTGGTGTTCAAAAAGGTGATCGAGTTACAATTTACCTGACCATGATACCTGAATTAGCATATACGATGCTTGCTTGTGCAAGAATTGGTGCTGTTCATTCAATAATTTTTGGTGGATTTTCTCCTGATAGTATATCTGGAAGAATAAACGACTGTAAGTCAGATTATATTATAACTGCAGATGAAGGATTAAGAGGTGGTAAAACTATTCCATTAAAATCAATTACTGATGAAGCTTTAGTAAATTGTCCAAATGTAAAAAAATGCATTGTTGTAAAAAGAACTGGAAATAGAATTAATTGGGATGAAAGCAGAGATGTTTGGTATGATGATATGATAAAAGGTGTACCGAGACGCTCTGAACCTGAAGAGATGAGTGCTGAGGATCCTTTATTTATTTTATACACATCAGGTTCTACTGGAAAACCAAAAGGTGTTCTTCATACTACAGGTGGATATATGGTGTATACATCAATGACACATCAATATATTTTTAATTATAAACCAAAAGATATTTATTGGTGCACCGCTGATATTGGATGGATTACTGGACACAGTTATATAATTTATGGACCACTTGCAAATGGTGCAACAACAATAATGTTTGAAGGTATTCCAACTTATCCAGACTCTTCCAGATGGTGGCAAATAGTTGATAAATACAAAGTTAATATTTTTTATACAGCACCAACTGCAATTAGAGCTTTGATGGCTCAAGGTGAGGATCCAGTTAAAAAAACATCAAGAAAAACTTTAAAATTACTAGGTACAGTGGGTGAACCAATAAATCCGGAAGCATGGGAGTGGTATTATAAAACTGTAGGTGAAAACAAATGTCCAATAGTTGATACTTGGTGGCAAACTGAAACTGGAGGTATTTTAATTGCACCACAAACTGGAGCAATCGACCTTAAACCAGGATCTGCAACAAAACCTTTTTATGGAATTAAACCATGTATAGTAGATCAGAGCGGAACTGAGATTAGAGGAGAGGGTCAAGGTAGACTGTGTATTTCTCAATCATGGCCAGGACAAATGAGAACAGTTTACGGAGATCATCAAAGATTTATAGATACTTACTTCTCACAGTTTGATGGAAAATATTTTACAGGTGATGGATGTAGAAGAGATAAAGATGGCTACTACTGGATTACAGGAAGAGTTGATGATGTAATTATTGTATCTGGACACAACCTTGGAACTGCTGAAATTGAAAGTGCATTTGTAGCTCATCCAAAAGTAGCTGAAGCTGCAGTGGTTGGATATCCTCATGACATAAAAGGAAATGGTTTGTATTGTTATGTAACTTTAAATGTGGAGGAAAGGCCCAGTGGAGAACTTGAAAGAGAACTGAAACTTTGGGTAAGAAAACAGATTGGTCCGTTAGCAACACCTGATATAATTCATTTTTCCCCAGGACTACCAAAAACTAGATCAGGAAAAATTATGAGAAGAATTTTAAGAAAAATTGCTGCAAACGAACATGATCAACTTGGTGATACCACAACACTAGCTGATCCAAGTGTTGTAAAAAGTTTAGTCAACAATAGAAAAAATATTTAAATACTTATTAATTTTTCAAATTCTTTTTTAATATTGTCCCATTTTAATATCATTGAGTTAAGAACAATCTTTCTATCTAAAGTTTTTAATTCATTGGCTATAGGCGCCCATTCATACAAAGCTAGAGCGCTTTCATTAAATGGCCAAGAATTATAATAGGTTTTCCAATTTATTTTATTTAATCTATCACCAAAAGAAACTTTTCCCTTACTAATAATATCTTCTGGCATTCCATTTGGTATCTCATTATCTAAAATTTTTTCATAAATTTTTTTTGCATGATCCATTTCTTTATAATTAAAAAAAACATTAAGATAAGAAAGAGTATAGAAAGTAAGATCTTGCAAAGCGATTGAATAAATATTCCATTTCGCTTTATTAATTGAAGATAGTAGTTGCTCGTTATCAAAATGCAGTACATACTTTGTGCCCATTCTTGTTTTAAGATAACTATATAAAGTTACTTGGGACACCCAGGCTGATTTTTTTTGAATAAAAGATTGTAACTCATCAACATTTTTAATTTTTTTCTTAGGTAAAATAGCTTTAAATAATGAAAAGAGATAAACTCGAAAATCTTCAAGTTTTACATCTCTTAAATTAAACTTATATTTTAAAGCCATTTTATATAGAATTGGTTGTTTTATATTATAAAAGTTCAACTAATTGGAGCGTTTTTTAAGGTTTAATTAACTGTCATTATTAGTATATATGTTTTTTTTAACTTATAGGGAGGATTAATAATGTCAAAACAAGAACAACATTGGAATGAAACTAGGAATTTGCTTTTTATTACATTGGCAATCTGGTTTGTATTCTCAATAGGCATTTTTCTCTTCGGAGCTCAAATGGAAGCATCTAGCTTTAGACCTCTTGGATACCCACTATCTTACTACATGACATGTCAAGGATCATTGGGAATTTTCGTAATACTAATTTTTTGGTTTGCGGGAAGACAAGAAAAAATAGATGAAAAATTTGGCTTTGCCGAAAGAGAGGATGACTAATGATTAAAGGTAAATTTATAGATAATTTGCCAAGAGTTTATGGAATTTATACAGGAGGTTTTCTTGTATTCATAATCATAATGGCAATTTGTGAACAGGCTGGTATGTCTGCAAAAGCAATAGGTATTGCTTTTGTTGCATTCACAGTTTCTAT
>CAYXLK010000047.1:0-3553 GCA_964465855.1 uncultured Candidatus Pelagibacter sp.
TTTTATTTCATTAATTATCCATTCTTTTCCTTTTTTAATAATTTCATTAGTATTTAGCCAGTCTCCTCTTTTTTGTGCAGATAAAATATCTGATCCTAGATCATTATATAAATTTGTAAAAATTCTATCTTCGTCTTTAAGCATTTTTAATATCCATTAATGTTTTTCTATTATTCTCAGGTTCAGAGTTTTTTCTTCCTCTATATGATCCAGGTTTTGGTTTTTCGCCTTTTTGTATTTGATTTATTATTTTTTCTGTTTTTTCTTTATCTAAGTCTTCATAATAATCATCATTTATTTGAATCATTGGAGCATTTATACAGGCTCCAAGGCACTCTACTTCAGTCCATGAACAAGTTTTATCTTTTGAAAGTATATTTTCTTTGTCAGATATTTTTTCTTTACATGCTTTTACAATATCATAAGCTCCTCTAATCATACATGGTGTAGTTGTGCAGACCTGAAAAAAATATTTACCAACTGGAGACAAATTATACATAGTATAAAATGTAGCTACCTCGTAAACTTTTATGTATGGCATGTTTAGAAATTTCGCAACATATTTCATTGCAACAAGAGGTATCCAATTATTATTTTGTTTTTGAGTCAAGTATAATAGAGGCATAACTGCACTTTGTTGTTTTCCTTCAGGATAATTTTTTATTATTTTTTTTGCTTCCTTTAAATTTTTATCATTAAATTCAAAATCAGATGGTTGCTCTTTAGAAATTTTTTTTAAGCTCATCTATCGATTTCTCCGAAAACTACATCCATTGACCCTAGAACTGCTGGAACATCTGCTAGCATATGGCCTTTAATCAAATAATCCATTGCTTGGAGATGAGAAAAACCTGGTGCTCTTATTTTGCATTTATATGGCTTGCTTGAGCCATCAGAAATTAAATAAACTCCAAATTCGCCTTTTGGTGCTTCGACAGATATATAAATTTCATCTTTCTTAACCCTATAACCTTCTGTAAATAATTTAAAATGGTGAATTAATGCTTCCATTGACTCTTTAATTTCATTTTTTGGAGGAGGAGTTATTTTTCCATCTAATGATTTTACAGGCCCACTTGGCATTTTTACCAAACATTGGTTTATAATTTTTATACTCTCTTTCATCTCTTCAATTCGACACAAATACCTATCATAGCAGTCGCCATTTTTACCAATTGGGATTTTAAAATCTAATTGATCATAGCATTCATATGGTTGGGATTTTCTTAAATCCCATGGGACTCCTGATCCCCTTAGCATTACTCCTGAAAATGAATAATCAAGAGCATCTTGCTTTGTGACAACTCCTATATCAACATTTCTTTGCTTAAAAATTCTATTGTCAGTCAACAGTGTTTCTAAATCATTAATAATTTTTGGAAAATTTTGGCAAAATTTTTCAATATCTTCATTTAATCCTCTTGGTAAATCTTGGTGAACTCCGCCAGTTCTAAAATAATTTGCATGAAGTCTTGAACCTGAAACTCTTTCATAAAAAGTCATTAAAGTTTCTCGTTCTTCAAAACCCCATAGTGAAGGAGTTAAAGCTCCTACATCGAGAGCTTGGGTAGTTATGTTTAAAATATGACTTAATATTCTCCCTATTTCACAAAACATTACTCTTATAAATTGTGCTCTAATAGGAACTTCTATATTTAAAATTTTTTCTATAGCAAGTGCTAATGCATGTTCTTGATTCATTGGAGCAACATAGTCAAGTCTATCAAAATAAGGTAGCGCTTGAAGATACGTTTTGTTTTCTATTAATTTTTCTGTTCCTCTATGTAGAAGTCCAATATGAGGATCTGCATGCTCAACAACTTCGCCGTCAAGTTCTAGAATAAGCCTCAACACACCATGCGCAGCAGGATGTTGTGGTCCAAAATTTAAATTTAATTTTTTTTTTTCTTTAGTCATTATTTTTTTTATTTTGGCTTCTTATATATTCTGTTCCTTCCCACGGACTTTTGTAATCAAAATTTCTATAATTTTGTTCCAGTTTAACAGGTTCATAAATAACTTTTTTTTCATCTTCGCTGTATCTAACTTCGTTGTGGCCAGTCAAGGGAAAGTCTTTTCTTAAAGGATGACCTATAAATCCATAGTCAGTTAAAATTCTTCTTAGATCGGGGTGATCTTTAAATTTTATTCCATACATATCAAAAACTTCTCTTTCCATCCAATTTGATGAAGGAAAAACTGAAGTCAATGATGTGGCAATTTCATTTTCATTAATGGAAAAATCAATAAGAATTCTAGAATTGAATTCATGACTTAGCAATAAGTAAACAAGTTTAAAACGCCTTTCTTTTTCTGGATAATCAACAGCAGTAATATCAATTAATTGTTTAAATTTAGTTTCATTGTTATTTTTTAAAAACAAAATTACTTCTAATAAGTTTTCATTTTCAATATTAATACAAATGTGTTCATGGTTAATTTTTGTACTTTTAACTTTTGTAGCAAGCTCTGAATTAATTTTTTTTTCTAAATTAGACAAATTTTTCATAATTTATCTTTCTAATGAACCTTTATTTCTTATTTTTTTTTGAAGCTGTAATATTCCATACAGAAGCGCTTCTGCAGAGGGAGGGCAGCCGGGAACATAAACATCTACTGGCACAATTCGATCACAACCTCTAACAACAGAGTAAGAGTAATGGTAATAACCTCCACCATTTGCACAACTACCCATTGATATAACATATCTTGGTTCTGGCATTTGGTCGTATACTTTTCTTAATGCAGGAGCCATTTTATTAGTTAAAGTCCCTGCTACTATCATTAAATCAGATTGTCTTGGTGACCCCCTTGGTGCTGCACCAAATCTTTCTAAATCATATCTTGGCATTGATGTATGCATCATTTCAACAGCACAACAAGCTAGACCAAAGGTCATCCAATGCAATGATCCAGTTCGTGCCCAATTAACTAAATTATCAAATGATGTTGTTATAAATCCATTTTCATTAAAATCTTTAGCTAATTGTTTGAATTCATCAGGTATTTGTTTTTCTTTTTCAGAAATTGGCATTTTTTATTCCCAGTCTAGTACACCTTTTTTCCATTCATAAACAAAACCTACTGTTAAAATAAACAGAAATATCATCATTGATGCAAAGCCTAAGAAACCAATATTGCTTAGTGAAATTGCCCAAGGAAATAAAAAAGCAATTTCTAAATCAAAAATAATAAATAAAATAGCTACTAAATAAAATCTAATATCAAATTCTATTCTTGAGTCATTAAATGGTTCAAAACCACATTCATAAGCAGAAAGTTTCTCAGGGTCAGGATTTTTTGGTGATACTAAAAAATTGAGCAAAATAAAAATACAGCTAAGGCCTAGCGCAATTATTAAAAAAACAATAATTGTAAAATAATCTTTTAGAAATTCTGCAATCATCAATTTCTATATATAATCTTTTGAGCTAAATGAAAGTGCAGTTAAGGTCACATTTTAATGAATATTCGTAACTAATAATAATAATTATCAAATTAATGGCGGGAGTGAAGGGACTCGAACCCTCGACCTATCGCGTGACAGGCGATC
>CAYXLK010000048.1:0-3539 GCA_964465855.1 uncultured Candidatus Pelagibacter sp.
ATTGTTGCAAGCCATCCAGCATTACAGTGAGTTAATATATTTACTGTTTCTTTTTTTTTATTATAAATTTCCTTTATAATGCTTAATCCATTTAGACCTATATTTTGACAAAACTTAATATCTTCTTCGCATATCTCTTTTGCCTCATTTAATGCTATTTCTAAAATCTTATCGCTATTAACTCCTGTTAATTTTTTCATCATTCTGTCTACTGCCCATTTAAGATTAATAGCTGTAGGTCTAGAGTTAATTAAATTTTCACTAGATTTTTTCAAAAAAGTCTGATCATTGTTTTCTATAATCGCTAAAACTAATCCATACGCAGCAGTTGCTCCAATTAATGGTGCTCCCCTAACCTCCATAGTTTTAATTGCGTTAATTGCATCTTTTACCGTTTTTAAATCTTTAATGATAAATTTGTGTGGAAGTTTTGTTTGATCTATAATTTTAACAATATTATTTTCAAACCATATTGTTTGATATTCTTTGCCTTCAATTTTCATTTGTTTAGCGTTCTGCCTGCCACTGTTTTTAATTTATCTTTTGTTTTCTGGGTTCTTTTTTCTGGTGCTGTAATAATTGCAACATCTAAACAATTATTTGTTGGATCTTTTGAATCTATATGTTTTTCGAAATTATCTATGAGGTTTTTAATCATGTTTTTTGCTTTTTCAGCATTTCCTAACAAAACTTTAATAACAGATTGAACATCCACATTCTCATGGTCGGAATGCCAACAGTCATAATCGGTTACCATTGAAACGGACGCATATCTAATTTCTGCTTCTCTTGCTAATTTAGCTTCGGGCATATTGGTCATGCCAATTACATCAGCTTTCCATGATCTATATAAGTTTGATTCTGCTAGAGTAGAAAACTGAGGTCCCTCCATAACAACATAAGTTCCACCTTTTTGATAAGGAATACTCTCTTTTTTTATAGCTTCTTCACAAGCGTTCATTAATCCATCAGAAGTTGGATGTGCCATTGATACATGGGCTACTATTTCATCATCAAAGAAAGTTTTATTTCTAGCAAAAGTTCTATCAATAAATTGGTCAATTATTACAAACTTTCCAGGTTGTAAATCTTCTTTTAATGATCCTACGGCTGAAACAGATACAATATCCGTAACTCCTAATTGTTTTAATGCGTCTATATTAGCTCTAAAATTAATTTTAGATGGGGAAATAAAATGACCTTTTCCATGCCTTGGTAGAAAAAATACTTCTTTTTCATTAAATTTTGTTTTCAAAATTTTATCAGATGGAGACCCCCATGGAGTTTTTATATCTAAAAACTCTCTTTCTTTAAAATCTTCAACATCATACAAGCCACTGCCACCAATAATTGCTAATTTGTTTGTCATATTATTTAAAATGATTTATTTATTTATAACTCAAAAATTTATGGATTTAAAAGAATATATTAGATCAATACCCGATTATCCTAAAAAGGGAATTCTGTTTAGAGATATAACCACATTAATAAAAAACGAAAAAGCTTTTGCGGAAACTATTAAGCAAATAGTTGAAAAATCTAAATCATTTGATTTTGAAAAAATTGCAGCAATTGAGGCTAGAGGTTTTGTGTTTGCCTCAGCTGTTTCTTATATTTTAAATAAACCATTTATAATGTTAAGAAAAAAAAATAAATTACCCGCTGAAGTTCACTCTATAGATTTTGAATTAGAGTATGGAACAGCCACTATTGAAGTTCATAAAGATTCTATTAACGAAAACGAAAAAGTACTGATTATTGACGACTTAATAGCTACAGGCGGAACATCAGAAGCGGCTGCAAAATTAGTTGAAATGTCAAAAGGAATAGTATCAGGTTTTATTTTTGTAATTAATTTATTTGACTTAGGTGGTAATGATCGACTAAAGAAAAAGCATAAAGCAGAGAGCTTAATTTCTTTTCCTGGACACTAATTATTTGGTCTTAAATATGATTTTTTACCTATCATAGAATTAACTAATCCAAGAATACGCATTTTGTAAATTGTTTTTTTATGTTTATTAAAAATTAATGCATATAATAAATATTTTAAAGAAGCTGAAGCTAAATTATTCAATGTTTTAAACACTGCAATAAAATAACCATAGTGTTTTCTATTAAAATAAAATTTTGACCACATCCAGTGCCAGTTTCTAATATACTCTAAATTATTTGATAGATCTAATTTTGTTGTATATGAACCAATATGTTTAATTTCAGAATTTTTGATAATAAATATTTTTTCTTTTTTATTTTTTTGTCTTAGACATAAGTCAGTATTTTCAAGATATAAAAAGAAATTTTCATCAAAATAAGTTTGATCAGCAAATTTTGATTTATTAATGAGCATTGAAAAACCATCAATTGTATCAACTTCCACAATATGATCGTTAATAATCGGATAATTATTTTGTATTTTATAATTGGGAAAGTTTTTATCTGTATTAATTGGGGAAATAATTGAAAAATTATCTATATTTTTTACTTCCTCTACTAAATTCAAAAAAGTATTTTCTTTAAAAACTACATCTGGATTTATAACAAAAGCATATTTCGTGGTAGCTTTTTTTATTCCAATATTATTTGAAGCACCCATGCCTTGATTTTCATTAAGGATCACCTCAATATTGTCATATTTAGATTCTAAATCTGATTTTAATTCTCGATCATATGAATTTTCAACTACAATTTTTTTTGAAAATTTTGGAAGAGAATTGATACAATTATAAATGATTTTTTTTGCTTTATAAGTAACTATGATAAAAGTTATTTCTTTCAGATCTAAATTCATTTTATTTAACAAGTATACTTAATTCAATTAATGATGTAAAAAAAATAATGAGCAAAATTTTAGTAACAGGTGGGCTGGGTTTTATCGGAAGCAATTTAATAACAAAACTTTTAGAAAAAAACTATAAAGTACTCAATATTGATAAAGTTTCTTATGCATCAAATTTTTATAATACTAAAGATTTTTCAAGAAATAAAAATTATAAATTTATTAAATGTAATTTAAATAACTTAAAAAAATTACAACAAATAATAAACAAATATAAACCAAGTGGAATATTTAATGTTGCCGCCGAAACTCATGTTGATAGATCCATAGATGGTCCAAAAAATTTTATTGATTCAAACATTATTGGCACATTTAATTTATTAGAAGTTATTAGAAATTATAAAAGCAAAATTAAAATTGTTCACATATCTACAGATGAGGTTTACGGTGATGTACTTAAAGGTCGCTCTAATGAAAATGACCCTTACAAACCTAGCTCACCTTATGCAGCCTCTAAAGCATCATCTGATCATTTAGTTTATTCATATGTTAAAACATTTAACATTCCAGCAATTATAACCAATTGTTCAAATAATTTTGGCCCCAGACAGCATCCAGAAAAACTAATTCCAAAATTAATTTATAATATTTTAAACAATAATAATTTACCAATTTATGGAAAAGGTAAAAATTCAAGAGAATGGATATATGTTGGAGATCATTGTGATGCTTTAATAAAAGTTTACAAATCTGGTAAGTT
>CAYXLK010000049.1:0-3534 GCA_964465855.1 uncultured Candidatus Pelagibacter sp.
TTAAACCACCAGCTTCTTCTCTCATGTACCATTGGGTATCACTATCTCTAAGCACACCCATTTCTGGTTTTCCTTCTTTTTTTCTTTTTACAATTTCTGGATGAGGTTCAGTTACAATATACTGGTGCTCTACCGGAATAACTGGAATTTCTAATCCTACCATTTTACCAGTTTGTCGTGCAAAATTTCCTGTGCATGAAACCACATGTTCACATTCTATTGATCCTTTATCTGTTTCAACTATCCAACCATCTTTCGTTTGTTTAATTCCTACTACTGAAGTGTTTCTATAAATTTCCGCCCCTCGATTTCTTGAACCTATTGCAAGTGCTTGTGTTAAATCGGCTGGTTGAATATATCCATCTTCCGGGTGTTGAATAGCACCAATCAATCCATCAATGTTACATAAAGGCCAAATTTCTTTTACTTGTTCTGGAGTTAAAAATTTTACCTGAACTCCAATTGTTTGTGCAACACCAGCATACTGGTGATACTCTTCCATTCTATCTTTGGTGCTTGCTAACCTAATATTAGATACAACACTAAAGCCAACATTTTGGCCGGTTTCTTCTTCTAAAGTTTTATAAAGATTAACTGCATATTTGTGAAGTTGTCCTACTGAGTAACTCATATTAAATAATGGAAGTAATCCTGCTGCATGCCAAGTAGAACCTGATGTTAATTCTTTTCTCTCTACCAAAACTGCGTCTGAGCATCCCTTTTTTGCTAAATGATAGAGCATACTTGCTCCAACAACTCCACCGCCAATTACAACTACTTTAGTTTTAGATTTCATAAAGGCGATTCCTACTAAATTTTTTTTACTACTTAAACAAAAATCTAACCTATATAGATGAGCCGAAGGACACAGGTTGAAAAACTCCTGTTGTTAACCAGTGACCTTTAAGAAGGCCGTCGATCTCATATTTTTCAACAAGATCCATGGTAAAATTTATATTATAATGTCCGTAAACTAAAAAAGCTTTGCTCATAAACTTAAAATACATATATCATTGTAGGCGTCAATAAATTTAAAAATGAAAATAGGTTTTATAGGACTTGGAAATGTTGGGGGCAAACTTGCAGGAAGTTTGTTCAGAAATCAATTTGATTTAACTGTTCATGATTTAGACAAAGCCGTTACAGATAATTTTAAATCTAGAGGTGTAAACATTGCAAATTCAGCAGGAGAACTCACTAAAGAAGTGGATGTGATAATTACATGTTTGCCATCTCCAAAAATTTGCTCAGAAGTTATGCTTGGTGAAAATGGCATTTTAAAAAATATTTCTAAGGATAAAATTTGGATTGAAATGAGCACTACAGATCAAAAAGAAGTAATCAGATTGGGAAAATTTGTCAAAGAAAAAGGGGCTATTCCGATAGAAGCACCTGTTAGCGGAGGGTGTCACAGAGCTGCTACTGGAAATATTGCAATTTTTGTAGGTGGCGAAAGAAAAGCATTTGAGAAAATTCTACCTGTTTTAGCATGCATGGGAAGAAAAATACTTCATATCGGAGAATTGGGTTCTGCTTCAATATTAAAGGTAATTACAAATTATCTGGCATCAGTTCATTTGGCAGCTTTAGGAGAAGCATGGACTATAGCAAAAAAACATAATTTAGATTTAAAAAAAACCTATGAAGGAATAAAAATTTCTTCTGGTAATTCTTTTGTTCACGAAACTGAGAGCCAAGTTATTTTAAATGGATCTTATAATATAAATTTTACCATGGATCTTGTTGAAAAAGATATGTCTTTATTTAATAAACTATCTAAAGATCTTGATATAAATTTAGAAATTGCACCTTTTATTATAGATATATTTAAAGATGCTAAAAAGAAATTTGGATCCAGAGCATGGTCATCTATGGTTGTTAAAAGATTGGAAGATAAATATGGTATAAATTTTAGAGAAAAAGGTTTTCCAGATGAATTAGTGGATGTTGAAACTGAAGAGAAAGGACATGAAGTTTAAATGTTAGATAAAAAAAAATTTTACATAAATGGTAAATGGATTTCTCCATCTAAACCAAATGATCTTGAAGTTATAAATCCATCAAATGAAGATCCTTATGCTATTATTTCTTTAGGATTTAAAGAAGATGTAGATAAAGCGGTTCAAGCTGCAAGAAAAGCATTTGTTAGTTGGAAAAATACTTCAAAAGAGGAAAGGCTTAAATTACTAGAAAAACTTTTAGAAATTTATAAAAAAAGATTTAATGAAATGGCAAAGACTATTTCGAATGAAATGGGTGCACCAATAAATTGGGCATCAGATGTTCAAACAACATCGGGTCAAGCTCATCTGGAAGATTTTATTTTAAGATTAAAAGAATTTAAATTTGAAGAACGTTTCAGCTCAAAGTCTAATAATTATATAGTTCGTGAACCAATAGGTGTATGTGGGCTTATTACTCCATGGAATTGGCCGATCAATCAAATAGCTTTAAAAGTAATTCCTGCTTTCGCAACTGGCTGTACAATGATACTCAAACCATCTGAAATAGCTCCCATCTCAGCAATGTTGTTTGCTGAAATGATAGATGAAGCTGGTTTCCCTTCGGGAGTATTTAATTTAATAAACGGTGATGGAGCTGGAGTTGGAACGTATATATCTGGTCATCCTGAGATTGATATGGTTTCTTTTACCGGTTCAACAAGGGCAGGAAAATTAATTACAAAAAATGCCGCCGATACAATTAAGAGAGTTTGTTTAGAGTTAGGTGGTAAAGGTGGAAATATTGTGTTTGCAGATTCTTACCCAAATGCAGTTAGAGACGGAATTAGAAATGTGATGAGTAATTCAGGCCAATCTTGCGATGCTCCAACAAGAATGCTTGTGGAAAAATCTATTTATGAAAGAGCTATTAGAGAAGCTGCAGATGAAGCTAATAAAATCAAAGTAGATGTTGCATCAAAAAAAGGAGATCATATAGGTCCAGTAGTTTCAAAAATTCAGTACAATAAAATAATTAATTTAATTAAAAATGGAATTGATGAAGGGGCAAAATTAGCAGCGGGAGGGCCTGAGCTTCCAGACAACTTAAATAAAGGCTACTTTATTAAACCAACCATATTTACGAACGTTACAAATGATATGAAAATTGCAAAGAAAGAAATTTTTGGTCCCGTACTTTCTATAATTCCATTTAAAACAGAAGAAGAAGCAATTAATATTACTAATGATACAGAATATGGACTTGGCAATTACTTGCAAACTGAAGATAAAGAAAAAGCAAAAAGAGTTGCAAAAAAATTAAGATCAGGTTGTGTTTATATAAATGGAAATGCCGCTGACTCTGGAACGCCATTTGGCGGGTACGGACAATCAGGAAATGGTCGTGAAGGTGGTAATTGGGGATTAGAAGAATATCTAGAAATAAAAACAATCACTGGTTGGAAATAATTATACTAAATGCCTCATCTTTTAATCCATAGAGGTATTGTAAACAAAAAATATAAAGAGAACCTACTAAAATCATTTAAACAGTCATTTAAAAAAGGGTATGGAATTGAAACTGATATCCATG
>CAYXLK010000050.1:0-3527 GCA_964465855.1 uncultured Candidatus Pelagibacter sp.
CTTTCTTCCTTGGATGGCAGTATGTTGCTCTTGGAGTTTTGATTGTTGTAATTGTAATTTATTTTCCAGAAGGAATTATGGGTTGGCTCAGAGAAAAATATCCTGGGAGATTTGGTGAAGTAATTGATGAGGCTGATCGAAAGGCGCAGGTAGAACTTAAGTGACAATTCTAGAAGTAAACAATGTGAGCAAATCATTTGGAGGTGTAAAAGCAAATGTTGATATTTCTATGTCCGTTGATAAAGGAAAAATCGTTGGTCTAATAGGTCCTAATGGATCTGGAAAAACAACCTTGTTTAACTCTATCGTTGGCACCTATCCTATAGATCAAGGGTCTATAAAATTTAATGGTAAAGAAGTTTCAGAACTACCAGTTCCGATAATTGCTAAGCTTGGTTTGTTGAGAACATTTCAACAAACAAGAATATATGGAAAATTAAATTGTGTAGAAAACATGCTTATTAGTCACAAGGCAAGCGACGAGAGTTTAGTCAAAATATTTTCTCAGATACCTAAAAATTTAACAGAAAAAGCTGAAAACCTATTAAGCTTTGTTGGGTTATATCAAAAAAGAAAGTTAAGAGCAGGAGATCTATCTTTTGGTCAACAAAAATTATTAGAACTTGCAATGGCATTAATGAATGAACCAGAAATGTTATTGCTAGATGAACCAACAGCAGGGATAAATCCTACATTAATAAACGGAATTATTAATAGACTTATAAAAGTTAATCAAGATTTTGGAATTACCCTACTTGTAATTGAACATAATATGAAAGTAATTATGCAATTAGCAGAGAGCATATTTTGTTTAGCTCACGGAAAAATGTTAGCTAACGGAACTCCTGAAGAAATAAAGAATGATAATAGAGTAATTGATGCTTATCTGGGGGCACAATAATGACAAATCAATATGAAGTTCTTGGAGATGCACCAAAAGCAGAAGATTTGAAAAAATTATCAAATGAAAATGTACATTTAACAATCAAAAACCTATCTGCTGGATATGGAAAAATGGAAATTCTTCACAATCTAGATTTATATGTTAGTAAAGCACAATCGTTATGCTTGATAGGCCCTAATGGGGCGGGCAAATCAACTATTCTTCACTCAATTTATGGATTTACAAATATTTTTTCTGGCAAAATTGAAATAGACGGAAAAGAAATTACCAATCTAACGCCAGCTGAAAAATTAAAATCGCAAGGAATAGCTTATATACTTCAAGATAATTCAGTTTTTCCAGATATGACAGTAGAGGAGAATTTATTAATGGGTGGATATACAAAAGATAAAACTGAAGAGTCATTTGAAGAAGCAGAAAAAGTTCTGCAAAAATATGAGAGATTAAAAAACAGAAGAAATCAGCCTGCAAAAGTTTTATCTGGCGGTGAAAGAAGACTGTTAGAGATTTCGAGAGCTTTAGTTATGAAACCTTCTATATTATTAGTAGATGAACCTTCAATAGGTTTAGAGCCAAGATATATTCAAATGGTTTTTGAAATTTTAGAAGATCTACAAAAAAATGAAAAGAAAACTATAATCCTAGTAGAACAAAATGCAAAGAAAGGATTAGAGTTTGCAGATATAGGTTATGTTCTAGTTTCAGGACAAACAGCAATAGCAGGTTCAGGAGATGATCTACTCAAAAACCCAGATGTTGGTAGACTTTTCCTAGGCGGTTGATGATTAATTATAAGATTTTCTTAAAAGGTCTTTCATCAGTAAAAAGATTTAATAGCCCGGCAATAGCTTTAGGTGCGAGTTTTATTGCAATAGGTGCTTTACTAAAAAATTTAGGTTTTACTATTCAAGAAAGTATTTTTTCAACTTTTTTAACTTATGCACTACCAGGATCTTTGGTTATGGCCGAGTCTATGTTGATAGGCGCATCACTTATAAATATTTTTTTAGCAGTATGGTTAGTAAATACAAGATTATATCCAATGACAGTTTCTTTAATGCCATTAGTCATGCATCAAAATCAGCCAAGATGGAAATATTATTTATCCTGCCATTTTGTGGCTGTTTCATCATGGCTAATTATGAAAAGTAATTATGAAAAAATAGATAAGAAACACAGAATAGATTTTTGGTTAGGAGTTGGAACCTCAACTTGGTTAATTGGAATTTTTTCAACCGCAATTGGATATTTTTCTGCCGATTATTTAAATAAAGATATGATGATAGGTTTGACAATAGTAAATCCAATATATTTTATGTGTGCAATGATTGGAGTTATGAAAACAAAGAGTATATCGATTGCAATTGTTTCAGGTGCAATTCTTGGTCCTTGTTTTTACTTTTTATCCCCGGAGTGGTGTATATTATTTGGTGGAATAATAGCAGGTACAATAGCTTTTTTAGTTGGAGAGAACAATGGTAGTTAATATTATATTTGCTATTATTGTTACATCATTGGCAACTTATTCTTCAAGATTTTTTGGAGTTTTAACCTCTGAAAAGATTAACGAAAAATCGAAAATATATAGATGGTTTAATTGTCTAGCATACTCAACATTGGCAGCATTGATATCTAGAATCCTTATATTTCCCAATGGTGCACTTGACGAAACCAGCTATTTTATGAGATTAATTGTTATTTTTTCTTCAATATTAATTTTTTATGTAACAAAAAAAAACTTAGTTTATCCAACGGTATTTTCTGCTATTATCTTAAGTATATTAAACAATTATATTGGATGAAAAAAATAATATTTTTAATTATTTTTACTTTATTTTCATTGAATGCAAATGCTGGATGTGATGACCCAATAGGAGACGGTGTAGATTATACAAATTGTAGATTTTCAGATGGGCAAGATTTGGCTGGAAGTTATTTACCTAATTCAAATTTATCATTTTCAAGTTTTATACAAGTTAATTTTGACAAAAGTATAATGATGAATTCAATTTTATCGTTTGGTACCTTTTCAGAGTCATCTTTTGTTAGAGCAAATTTATACGAATCTAATCTTCAAGGAGCTAATTTTGAACAATCTGACTTTACGAGTTCAAATTTAACTAAAGTAAATTTCAGTGGCGCAACACTAATAGGAGTTAATTTTAAAAACGCAAATTTAATTGAGGCAAATTTTACTTCAGCTAATATTTTAGATGCAAATTTTGAAGGTGCAAATTTAAATGGTGCTATTTGGACTGATCAGAAAATATGTGGTACCGATTCCATTGGAAAATGTAGCAATTAAGACAAGCTAAGTTACGAGTTTATTAATGCTAATATAAAATACAACCTACACTAATTAATAAAAAAACGTTGTAAAATATAGGTATTTTAGTTGTAAAATTACAACAATAATAAAATACTTTAATTTTTATTATAGTTTTGTTTAAATTTATTCTAATGAACTGTTATAAAGGTATGTTTTTTATAAAAAATACTAATTAAGGAAGATAAATATGAAAAAATTAATAACAGTTGTAATAGCTTCATTATTTTCACTGTGCATGTTTACTATAGCAAACGCAGGCGAGGTGTACGGTACTCAGACCGGCGGCGCGATAGG
>CAYXLK010000051.1:0-3468 GCA_964465855.1 uncultured Candidatus Pelagibacter sp.
CAAAAAAATCTTGCCAAAATTTCTGAACTTGCTCATAATACTTTTCGGCTTGTTCTGGCTGTTCTTGTTTTAACTTTTCCAGTTGAGCCTTCCATTCTGCATAAGTTGGAATTTTTAATTCAAGATTAAACATATTTTTCCTTTTTCTTGTATGTTTGATCAAACTTCTTATTCAGATATCTTCTCTTTAGTAATTGTTTTTGAAACCAAAGTGTATCTAGAACATTTGGTTCTTGGTAGCTCAAATAACGTTTCAATTTTAACCAACCTCTAATCATTGTTCTAAGACTAGCAAAATTAGTCTTGGAAAAATTGATCTAGCTCAAATATAGATAATAATTATAAATAAGTTGCCAATTTATAATTAATTTTATTCTTACCAAATAACTCTGGATAAACATTGTTAATTAACATTAATCCATGTATCGAGATCCCTAAAAATCAATTAGCGATGAACTTAGGTGAAACATACTGGTAACAAAAAATGGAAATGAACGTCTAGGCAAGCAAAAACTAGATTTAATCATATTATAAAATTATGTATTGACATATAATTGTTATGTTATAACATAACAATATGAGTAATAATGAAATCGTTTTGAATATTATTAAAAAGTCAAAAAAATATTTAACGGCATATTCGATACTTGAAAAATTTCAAAAAGTTAAAAAGGTACAGCCAATGACTGTTTATAGATCTTTAAATAATTTAATTGATAAAAGACTAATTCATAAATCAAATCAAAATAAAACATATATTTTATGCAATCACGATGGTAAACACGACCATAACCCTTCTATAGCAATATGTAAGAGTTGTGGTGACACTCAAGAATTAAAATCTGATTTGTTTAAAAATATTTTAAAAAAAATCACATTAAAAAAATATAGTTTTAGAAATTTTGAATTGGAAGTTTCAACACTTTGCAATTCATGCAAATAAAGGAGTAATTATGGAGCACACACACGAATTACCAGAAATATTTCATTTTTTAGAAGGAAATAATTACTTTAGAGGTTTTGTTTTTGGATTTATTCACACATTAATACCTTTAATTGGTTTTTATTCAGGTTGGAGTATCAATCGTTTTTTAAAATTGATTTCTAATGGAGCTATTGCAGGAATTATTGGAATTGTACTAGCTCATGTAATTGCAGACTTCATTGCTGCCTTAGCTGATCCAGACTTAAAAAGTGCAGCTTTTGGAATTGTACTAGGAGGATTTCTGCCACTATTAACAGTCCCTTTCTTGGAGAAATACGTCACAAAAAGTAGATATCATACAGTAGTTGGAGATCATGAAGATCTTAAAAAAGATTTAAAATCTAAACACAAATAGAAGTTATTTTTAATTATTTGTTAATTTATTTTTTACAAAATCTTCACAAATTTTTTCAGCTTCATCAGCAGTGATGTCTGGATTGAGTCTTTTTTGTCCTATCTTGCAAGCTTGAATACTTTTACTGATATTGTATGAACTATATTTATATTTTGCTATGTATAAAAGTGCTATTGCAATTATTATAAAAATTGTAATTTTTAAATTTTTGTTCATTAAATTTCTTTTCTAGCTCTTAATCTCTCATAAAATAAACGAGTGTAAACCCCAATATTTAATAAAATTTCAGATGGCAACTTTGTTGG
The DNA here is from genome assembly GCA_964465855.1 of uncultured Candidatus Pelagibacter sp. GTDB lineage: Bacteria > Pseudomonadota > Alphaproteobacteria > Pelagibacterales > Pelagibacteraceae > Pelagibacter. The sequence continues at coordinate 1,646 of CAYXLK010000051.1, forward strand.
TTTATATCCGTTCTCAATAACTGATATTTTATCAGAATCTTGATTTGAAGCCATTAAAGCTATTTGTTCTCCGAAGAAAGTTCCAGTTCCTATTCCTGAACCGTTGTAACAGCCCGCAACAAAAATATTATCATTAATTTTCTCAAAAATTTGTGAACCATTTCTACTTCTACAAACAATTCCTGACCACGAACTTTCGATAATATCTTTAGGTAATGTTGGAAATCTTTTTAAAATTCCATTTAAATGTAGTTTTTTTCTTTGATCTAAATAATCATCTCGAAATTTATTTGGATCACTAACTTCTACAGTGTTTCTGATTAAAATTCTTTTATCTTTGGTCATTCTTACTGTTGCCCCCATCGGTCTAATTGGTAAAATTCCCCACTCATTAGGACTTCCAATGCTTTCAAATTCATCTCTATTTAAAGGTCTTGTTAAACTAGCAGTTAATGTTAACGGAAAACTATAATTTTTCTTAACATTTAAAGATCTTAAAAAACCATTTGTACAAAAAATTATTTTTTCTGTCAGAATTGTATAATTCTTAAAATAACATTTTATTTTATCATGATTAATCTCCCATTTTTCTAAATGTGTATTTTCAAATAATTCAACATTTTCTGGTAATGCATCAATCATTGCTCTAATTAATTTTCCAGGATTTAGCAAAACTCCACCAGATGTATAAACACCTATATTGTAAAATGAAGTTCCTAACTGCTTTTTTAAATCTTCTTTGTATAAAATTTGATTATCAAAATTCAAAGATGACAATAAATTACTAAACTTAATTGCAATTTTTTCATCTAAGATTTGCGAAGATGCAAAAAATTTTCCACATACGTTCCATTCACAATCTACCTGATGCTGTTTAATAAATTTTTCTACAGATTTTATTCCTTCATCATAAATTTTAATTTTTTTTTTATAATTCTCTATATCTTTATTTGATGTAAACCCATCATTTAAAGTTGTATCTACTAAATATCCTGAATTTCTTGCGCTAGCACCTTCGCCAGCTAATTGCGATTCTACTATAATTATTTTTTTTAATTTAAAATCACTAGCTAACTGTCTCGCAGCTGACAATCCTGTGTACCCGGAACCTACAATTAGATAATCACATAAAAAATTGTTATTTAATGATTTAATATTAGATCTTTTTGGTAAATTATTAATCCAACCACAATTTGGATCATTAATTATCGGCATTAATATTTAAATTGCTTGCGACGCAGGTGTAAAATTGTAACCAAATGTGTCTGCAACAGCTTTATAAGTAACTTCACCTTTAAAAACATTTAGTCCTTCTAGAAAATTCTTATCGTCTTTGAGAGCCTTTTGATAACCTTTATCTGCAAGCTTCATAAGAAAAGGAAGTGTTGCTTTATTTAAAGCTAATGTTGATGTTCTTGGAACTGCGCCAGGCATATTTGCTACGCAATAATGAACTACATCATCAACAATATAAGTTGGATCAGCATGTGTTGTTGGTCTGCTTGTTTCAACACATCCACCTTGATCAATTGCAACATCAACAATTACAGATCCTCTTTTCATATCTTTTAACATTGGTTTAGTAATTAATTTAGGTGCTTCAGCTCCAGGTATTAATACTCCTCCAATAACCAAATCTGCATTTGCAATTAATTTATTAAAGTCAGTTTTTCCTGTTAACTCAGGAATAATTTTATCTCCAAAAATCTCTGATAATTGTTGTAGTCTTTTTTCAGATTTATCCGCAATATGAACTTTAGCTCTCATGCCTGTTGCAATAATCGCTGCATTTTCTCCAACGACACCTCCACCTAAAATTACTA
>CAYXLK010000052.1:0-3401 GCA_964465855.1 uncultured Candidatus Pelagibacter sp.
AGAATTTATATTGCTGATGGCCATCACAGAATGGATGCATTATTAAAACTCTCAAAATTTAAGCAACATCAAAACCCCGATCATACTGGAGAAGAAGCATACAATTTTTTTATGTTAGCAATTTTTCCCACAAGCCAAGCAAGAATACTTGATTATAATAGACTTATAAAAGATTTATATGGTTATTCACCTAAAGATTTTATTAAAGAAATTAAAAAAAAATTTAAAGTGGAAAAACAAAATTCTTCATTCAAACCAAAAGAATCTCAAATATTTGGAATGTATTTAGAAAAACAGTGGTATTCTTTGCTACTTAAAGAAAAACCTCATCAAAATTTATTTCACATTATTAATTTAGATATAAATTTATTGCACTACTATTTACTAGAGCCCATTTTAGGAATCGGGGATCCTAGACTCGACAATAGAATTAATTTTTTAGCAGGTTTTCATGGTCTGGAAGGAATTGAATCAAAAGTAGATTCGGGAGAAGCTAAAGTAGGTTTTGCTTTATTTGCTACTCAAATGGAAAATGTAATAAGTTTTGCAGATAAAAAATTAAATATGCCCCCAAAATCAACATGGTTTGATCCAAAACCATTGGATGGTTTGGTGGCGTATGATTTTGAATAAAACAAAATTAAAACTTTTAAAAATATTTTTTATCGTTATATCTTAAAAAATTCTTTTTATGGAAAAACCAACACTCAAACCTAAGAACGCAAATTTTTCAAGTGGTCCATGTGCCAAGCGACCAGGTTGGAATATTGACGCTTTAAAAAATACTCCAATAGGGAGATCTCATAGACACAAAGTGTGTAAAGAAAAGTTAAACGAAGTGATAATTAAATCTAAAAAAATTCTTCAATTACCTGCTGGATACCACGTAGGTATAATGACTGGCTCAAATACTGGAGCTTTAGAATCGGCTCTTTGGTCTTTGTTAGGATTAAAGGGAGTTGATATTTTGGCTTGGGAAAATTTTGGAAAAGATTGGGTCACAGATGTAATCAATCAATTGAAAATCAAAGATGTTAAAAGTCATATAGCTGAATATGGAAAACTTCCAGATTTAGGAAAAGTAAACTTTGATAATGATGTAATTTTTACATGGAATGGAACAACTTCTGGAGTTAGGGTTCCAGATGCAAATTGGATACCAGTTGACAGAAAAGGTTTAACCATATGTGATGCTACATCAGGTATTTTTGCGATGGATATGGATTGTAGCAAGCTTGATGTAATTACTTGGTCGTGGCAAAAAGTTTTAGGAGCAGAAGCTGCTCATGGAATGATAGCTATATCTCCTCGCGCAGTTGAAAGATTAGAGTTCCATATTCCACCATGGCCAATTCCAAAATTATTTAGATTAGCAAGTAATAAAAAATTAATTAAAGGTATATTTGAAGGGGGAACAATTAACACCCCATCAATGATTTGTGTTGAAGATGGCTTGGATGCTTTGAAATGGGTTGAGTCATTAGGTGGCACTAAAGAGTTAGTAAATATTTCAAATCAAAACTTAAAAATTGTAGAAGACTGGATTGAAAAAAGTGATAATTTTAAATTTATGTGTGAAGATAAAAATATTAGATCTTCAACGAGCATTACAGTATTAATTAAAGATGAATGGTTTACAAAACATAACGAAGAAGACCAAAGAGGATTATTAAAAAAATTATTCTCACTTCTAGAAAAAGAAGGCGCAGCTAATGATATTAATGGTTACCCAAAAGCACCACCTAGTATAAGGATATGGGGTGGATCAACTGTACAAAACAGTGATATGAAAGCTCTTTTACCTTGGATTGATTGGGCTTATAACTCTGTAAAAAATAATGTCTAAAGTTTTAATTTCAGACTCAATGAGCTCTGTTGCTCAAAAAATATTTGAAAAAAATAATATTTCCGTAGATGTAAAAACAGGCTTAGCCGAAGAAGAAATTATAAAAATTATCCCTGAATATGATGGAATGGTTGTTAGATCGGCAACAAAAGTAACTAAAAAAATAATTGAAGCTGCAAAAAATTTAAAAGTAATAGGAAGAGCTGGTGCAGGAGTAGACAATATAGATGTTCCGATAGCTAAAGAAAAAAATATGATTGTTATGAACACTCCGGGCGGAAATACTAATGCTACTGCTGAACATGCGTTTGCATTAATAATGTCTGTACTTAGAAAAATACCTTTTGCAAACGAAACTACTCACAAAGGCCAATGGGAGAAAAAAAACATCAAAGGTACTGAACTTTCAAAAAAAACATTGGGAATAATTGGTTTTGGAAATGTAGGAGTAAGATTAAGCAATCTTGTTAAAGGTTTCGATATGAAAATATTAGTAAATTCAAAATCATTAGAATCTAAAAAAAAAGATTATCCTCATGTAGAAAATGTAAGCTTTGATGATTTAATAAGCAAAAGTGACATTATAAGCTTTCATTGTAAAGCTGCCGCTGATGGAAAGCCTATGCTTACAAAAGAACATTTCAAAAAAATGAAACCAACCTCATATATAATAAATGCTGCAAGAGGCAATATAATTGATGAAAAAGATTTAAATGATGCATTAAATGAAAACTTGATCGCAGGAGCTGCTGTTGATGTGTTTTCTAAAGAGCCAGCTAAAGAAAACATTCTATTTAATAACTCCAAAGCAATACTTAGTCCTCACATTGCAGCTTCGACAACTGAAGCATCAATTGTAGTTGCTGAAATGGTTGCCAATCAAATGACTGATTTTTTACTGAATGGTAAAAAAGTAAATACAGTATAACTTACTTATCAAATAAATTTTTCAATGCTTTAGAAGAAGCTTCGCAAATTCCTTTTTCTGTTATTAATCTTGTAACGTATTTCGCTGGAGTTACATCAAATGCTAAATTTTTTGCTTTACTTTTTTTAGGATAAACTTGAATTTTTTTTAAATTCCCACTTTCATCTAAACCTTCTATATGTGAAAGCTCCTCAGGGTTTCTTTCTTCTATTGGAATATCTTTATAATCTTTAATGTTCCAATCTATTGTTGAGCTGGGTAGAGCAACATAAAAAGGAATGTTGTTATCATAAGCCGCTAATGCTTTTAAATAGGTTCCAATTTTATTACAAACGTCACCATTAGATAAAGTTCTGTCAGTTCCCACTATACACATATCAACGTTTCCTCTTTGCATAAGAATGCCACCAGTATTATCTGCAATTATAGTATTGGGTATATTCTCTTCGTTTAATTCATATGAAGTTAAATTTGCACCCTGGTTTCTTGGTCTTGTTTCGTCAACCCAAACATGTACTGGAATGCCTTTTATATGTGCATGATAAATTGGAGATGTTGCAGTTCCCCAATTGATTGTTGCAAGCCATCCAGCATTACAGTGAGTTAATATATTTACTGTTTCTTTTT
>CAYXLK010000053.1:0-3279 GCA_964465855.1 uncultured Candidatus Pelagibacter sp.
AAGCCATCAGTCTCGAGATATTAGGATCGCTTGAAATTACATGAACATTTCCTGCGGCATGCCAAGAAGAACCTGAAGTAAGCTCTTTTCTTTCAAGAAGAATGCAATCTTTTAAACCAAATTTTGCAAGATGAAAAAGTATTGAACAACCTACAACGCCACCACCAATTATAACTACTTTAGCATGTGTTTCCATCACTTAAAATCTATAATTTTTTTGCTACATCCGTATTTAAATGTTTCAAAGTTGGATCAGTACCATGTGCATAATGTTTTGACATATCAGGATAGTATTTATAAGAAATTGGTTTTCTACCTAATGCAACAGCCATTTCTCGTACATGATGAGGTTCTGCACCACAACAAATTCCGATAAAATTTATTTTTTTATCAACACATTCTTTTGCAAACTCAGCCATCTCATATCTGTTGCAATACAAGTTGTCTAGTGCTACAGGAAAAGCATTTCCACCAGGAATACAATCGCAATTTGGATCAGTTTGATTTAGAAATCCTGGATCTTTTTCCGTAGTTCTATAAGGAACAGGTAATGCTGCAACATGACAAGAAACTTTCTTTCTTATTTCAGGCAAAAGTTTCATAGTCATTTTTGGACCTCTAAAACAATTTAATCCAACAACATCTGCACCGTTGTCTTCCAAAATTTTACACGCATCTCCTGGTGTGTAACTATCTCTTGTCACCCCATCACGTTTGATGGAAAAATTACAAACAGCGATTAATCCAGCTTCTTTTATTACTTTAAGAGCAATTTTCATTTCTTCAAGCCAAGTAATTGTTTCTGCTACAATAAAATCAACTCCAGCTTCTTTCGCCCACTGAACCTGTTCCTCAAACATTTTTTGGCATTCAATATGACTTTTTTTATCATTTGGATCATAAACATTAGTATTAGCAACGTCTCCACAGACCATTAAGTTTAAATCTTTAAATTCTTCCCTAGATTCCTTTGCTATTTTTAATGCATTTTTTTGAAGAGGTTCAAGCAAATTTTCTTTACCAATAATTCTTAATTTTTCTCTGTGACCATAATATGTAAAAGCCTGCACAACATCAGATCCGGCTCTAATAAATTCTCTATGTAATTGCGAAACAACTTCTGGATGCTCTAAAACCACTTCTGGAACAAAAGCTCCAGCCTGCAAGTATCCTCTTCTCTCCATTGCAAAAAGATAGCCTTCCGCGCAAAGAACAGGTCCTTCATTTAGTCTTTCAATCAAATTTTTTGTCATAAGCATTTTCCTTCTTTTAGAAGCTAATCACATTTTTATTCATTTTAAAATATATTTGTGAAGTTCAATTTTTATTGATAGCTTTTAATATGTCCGATAAAAATGTTTCAAACAAGGTGCCTATTTACAAGTTAAAAACTACAGAAGAAGTCATGAAATATTATGAGGAGTGGGGAACTAATAACAAATATGAGCAAGATATGGTTAATTGGAATTATACCGGTCCAAAGGAATCTGTAGCTACATTAAAAAAACATGCAAGCAACAGAAATATAAAGATATATGACGCAGGATGCGGAACCGGATTAGTTGGTGTTGAACTAAAAAAATACGGATATAAAAATTTTGATGGAGCTGATTTATCTCAAAAACTTTTAGATTTAGTTCCGAAAAATTTATACCAAAATCTTTCAAAAGCTGATCTAAATCAAACTCTCAATATTAAAAACAACGAATACGAAGCAGTGTTATGCGTTGGAGCCTTTACTTTTGGACATGTTAAGCCCCCCGCTCTAGATGAATTTATTAGAATTACAAAAAACAAAGGTTTATTATGTTTTACTATTAATGAAGGTATTTACGAACAATATGGATTTGATAAAAAAATTAAAGAATTAACAGAAAATAATTTATGGAAAAAGAAAGAATTTTTCAAATCAAATTATATAGCTAGCAAAGATGTAAATGCATGGTTGGGTTTGTACGAGGTAATTAAATAATGTCAGAGATTTACAATATAATTGATAAGAAAAAATTAGATGTTGTTACTAAATCAATTGAAAAATCTCACGGCTTACCCAACGAATGTTACACTAGCGAAGAATATACAATAATAGAAAGAAAAAAATTATTTGAGGAAAAATGGTCCGTTATTGGAGTTGCAAGTTCAATTCCTAACCCAGGAGATGCCAGGCCTTTTGATTTATTAGGTATTCCATTATTTATTTTAAGAGACAAAAATAAAAAAATAAAAGTTTTTCACAATGTTTGTAGTCATAGAGGATATAAAATATTACAAAAACCTGAAAAAATTAATAATGTAATTAGATGCCCCTATCATTCATGGTCATATGATTTTGATGGAAACCTATTAGCAACTCCCCACATCGGAGGAATGAACAAAAATGAAGCAAAAGGTTTTGATAAATCATGCAGTGGACTTAAAGAGGTTCGATCTTATGTATGGTTAGATTTAATATTTGTTAATACTTCAAGTAATGCAGAATCTTTTGAAGAATATATTAAACCATTAAGTGAGCGTTGGTCTAAATTTTGGACTAAAGAAGATCAAAAATTAATTAAACATCCAAAAGATCATGGTTACTTTCAGTTAAAAGCAAAATGTAATTGGAAATTTGCTATCGAAAATTATTGTGAAAGCTATCATTTACCATGGGTGCACCCAGGATTAAATTCATATTCAAAACTAAGCGATCATTACCATATTGAAAGTGATCCAAATAGATTTGCTGGGCAAGGAACAATGTTTTATGATCCAAAATATAAATCTTCAAAAAAATTTCCATTTTTTCCTAATTGGCCTAAAGAAAAAGAAAAATTTGCAGAATATGTGGCTCTTTTCCCAAATGTAATGCTAGGAATACACAAAGATCATTATTATGCATACTGGTTAGAACCCGTAAATCATACTTACACATTGGAACACATGGAAGTTTATTATGTTGGTGATGAAGCAGCTTATTCTGATGAATATAAAGAAATTAGAGAAGAAAACTGTAAACTATGGTTAGGAGTTCAATCAGAAGATATGAGTATTATTGAAGGAATGCAAGCGGGAAGAAATTCCCCTTCATACAATGGAGGTAATTTTTCACCAGTGATGGATACATCAACCCATAATTTTCACAAATGGGTTGCAACAAGTTTAACGGAGCTATTAAATAGATAATATTAAATGAAATTTAGTAGAAAAATTTCACCCGATTTAAAACCTAAACCAAATTTTGTAACCAAAAAAAGATTAAGAGAAGATGAAATAAATTTTGATAAACTTAGATCTTATAGA
>CAYXLK010000054.1:0-3259 GCA_964465855.1 uncultured Candidatus Pelagibacter sp.
TTGAAATGAATGATATTATTACTGAATTAAAAATAGAAAATTTTGATCGACCAAACAAAGATATAGTTTATATTTTTTCTTTTATAGCTTTGCTTATATTTGGTTTTTTAAACTATAAAAAATATAGATTTAGTGACAAGCTTCATTAAACTTTTTTAATCTCCAATAATTATAAGGCCATGGAGTTAAAAAACCAACTAAGAGCATTATCGGAATGACCGACCAATTTAATATAGCACCCCCGGTTATAAAATAGTCAGTAAAATTCATAGCTATTTCCATGCTGATCATAGACATTAAACTCATCCCTAAAGCTGTTTTTAATGCTAGTGAAAAATTAAAATTTTTCCTCATTAAAATAATAGTTTCAAGAATTACACTTGTTATCAAACCGTTTATAATAGCTAGTATCATTATCCATAAAACTGGAAATGGAATATTTGTTAATTGGAAAAATAAAATTGTTCCAAAATCTCCCATTGCACACCCTAGTAAACACCATGCTGTATTTTTGGCAGATGTTTTCCAAGTATGTTTGCATTTCCAATGAAAATTATTAACAGCTTCCATAAGTTTAAGGTAATTCTAAATGTATTTTTTTCAATATATCTTTGTGGCCCGATTTAGTGAGTAAGCAAGCTATTTTGTCTTGCTTTCTCTAAAGGGAGAATGAGAAAATTATGTAAAATTGAATTCGTATAAATAATTTTTTACAGTTTAAATAGTGTTTTTAGACATAAAATTAACATTTAAAATAATAAGCTAAGTTGTCTTGTTGAATTTTTTTTGAGATCAAATTATGGTGGAAATATGAGAAAAATTGCTCTTTCAATCTCAGAAATCAAAGATGTTGAAAAAAGAGAAATTTTAAGACTTGGAAATTCTTTCAAATTAATGGAACAGGCCGGCGAAGCTTGTGCAAAGCAGATAATTAAAATTTATAAAAAAAATCGATTTATAGTTGCGTGTGGACCAGGAAATAACGGTGGCGATGGATTAATACTTTCAAATTGTTTAAGTGAGCGTGGTAAAGATGTTGATTTATATTGTCTAGGCAAAAATAATTATAAAGGTGATGCTCTAAAAGCATATAAAAGAAATAAATTAAAAAAAAAACCTCTTTTTGAATTGAATACAAATCAAGATGCAGTGATAGTAGATGCGTTATTTGGAATAGGTTTAAACAAAAAAGTTGAAGGTATTTTTAAAGAATGTATTGATAAAATAAATAATTCAAAACTAAAAGTTATAGCTGTCGATATACCATCTGGTGTTTATGGTGATAATGGAAAAACTATGGGTGATGCTGTTAGGGCAGATGTGACTTTAGCTTTACATGCTAAAAAACTTGGTCACAAAATGTACCCTGGTTCAAAACTCTCGGGAAAAATAAAAATAATTGATATTGGAATAGATCAATAGTCCTTAAACTCTTTTCTTGCAGCGAACAACTCTATCTAAAATTAAAATTTTTTTTAAAATTATTCTAAGAAATTTTTTACCATTTCATTGAATTTTTGAGGTTCTTCAAGATGGACGTTGTGGCCACAACCTTTAAAAATCTCTAATTTGCTATTAGGTATATTTTTTTTTAAAACATCAACTTGATCAAAATTATAAGAAACATCTTTGTCGCCCCAAATGATTAAGGTATTCTGTTTGATATTTTTTAAATTTTCATATCCTCTCCAATTTTTCATGGCAATAAGAGCACTATCAGCAGTTTCTATAGAAATATTTTTAACTGCATTTTCGCAAAAATAATAATATTTTGCTTTGTCACCTTCTACAAACCATTTTTTTGGAACTCTACTTACTGCTTCTTTTAATCCGTCTATTTTTAATCTTTCTCTTGTCGTATCCATTGGTTCAAATCTTCCTGGAATATCTCCGATAGAACCAGTTGCAAAACAAATTAGTTTCTTAATTCTATCTTCAGAAATTTTTACCATTTCTTGAACTATCATTCCTCCCATTGAGTGTCCCATTAAATGAAATTCATTTATTTTTTTTTCATCAAGACATTTCAATACAAATTTTGCAATTTCATTAATACTATTTAAAGATTGGGCTTTGTAACTTTCGCCAAAGCCAGGCAAGGCAGGAGTAATTATTCTAAAATGTTTGCTTAAGAATTCTTTTTGTAAACTCCACATTTCTGAGGAACCTAAATATCCATGAACTAAAATCAAAGGAAAACCTGATCCAATGTCATCAATATATATGCCTTGCATAATTAAATTTAAAATATAGTTGTATACTTAAATGTTAAAAACAAAAATCAATATTTAAAAAATAATCTTTATGATCGGAATATTAGGAGGAATGGGTACACAAGCAGGTTTAGACTTTTGTAATAAATTAGCAAAATTAAACCGGGGTAAACTAGATCAACAGTACCCCATGTTTGTACTTTATAATAAATCTAACACTCCAAAAAGACCTGAAAATTTAAAAAAATATTACAACGTTTTAAATGCACTTGTTGATGGTTGTAAAATGTTACAAAAAAATAAATGCAATTTCATTGTTATGCCATGCAACACTGCACATTACTGGCATAAAGATATACAGAAAAAAATTAAAATTCCTTTATTAAGTATGCCAAAGGAAGTTTGGCTGCATACAAAAAAAACATGTAAAAAAAATTCTACAATTGGCATTTTATGTACTGAAGCTACATTAAAAACAAAAGTTTATAACAAATATTTTGATAAAAATTTTAAATTAATTAGTCCTGAAAAAAAATTACAAAAAAATTCCGTTAATAAAGCAATTAAATTTGTCAAAATGGGTAAGGTTAAAGAAGCTGAAATAACGCTAAGAACTGCCGTTAAACATCTGATGAGAAAAAAATGTAAAAAGATTATTTTGGGATGCACTGAATTGCCAATAGCTATTTTTGCTTACAAATCATTTAGAAAAGCTAAGGAATCGAAACTTTTTATTGATCCAAATTTGTTATTAGCTGAAGTTTGTATGAAAAAATATAAAAAATAAATTATTTTTTTCTTTTTCTTCTCATTCTTTTATCAATTTCTCTGGCTACAATTAATAATGCAAATACTTGAAGTATTGTCCAAATTAAATTCCAGTCTAAACTCATAAATTATTTTTTTTCATTCACAACAAAAAATAGTTTCCTTGGAAACGTGCCTTCTTCAAATTTTTCTAAAGAAATATTTTTAAATCCATTTAACAAAAAATTAACTTTTTCTTCTGAAAAATAATGAACAATAAATCCATCGTTTTCATAAAG
>CAYXLK010000055.1:0-2731 GCA_964465855.1 uncultured Candidatus Pelagibacter sp.
GGTTTGGGATTGGTGGTTAGTGTTAATGCTAAGACCGAGGAATTTTCAAAACAAACAGCAATATTTGAACGTGTAAAAGAACTTGGTGTTTTTGAAAAACCAACAAAATATCCTGAAGGTATGAAAAAGATACTTGATAAAGGTTGTAATGGATTTTCCTGTAAAGCAAAGAAAGCAACACAAAAGATGTCATTAATATTTAATAGAAGAGCTATTTATTTTCAAAGACATCCAGGAGCTCAATTATATGGAATGGCCATGTTTGAGTTGTTTTATCAGCAAAGATTAAAAGAAGAACAAAAAAAAATTGAGAAATTTATGAATAGCTGGCCAGACAAAAAAAAACATGAACATTCAATTATTTCTTTAATGAAATTGAATGAAGCAAGAAAAAAAATGAGATCTACTTTGGGAATGGATTTAAACATAGGAGTTGAAGAAGCTATAGAAAATTTTTGGTTAATGGGTGATTTTCTTGAACTAGGAGAAATAAAAAAACAAAAAGTAAGCAAAGCTATTATAAAACGTGGTAAACTGCTGGCTAAATACAAAAAAGCCATCAATACTTTTAACTCAGAAATAAAAAAAAATAAGGATGAAGAATTTTATGAAAAAATAGCGAAGAAAGGTTGGACGTTTGGTAGAAATGATCTAGATGATAAATTCAAAGATTTTGTTAAAGATACTAATAAAATCAGAAAAAAATTTAGTTCTTTACCTGCAGATAATCTTCATATAACCAAAAACATAGATAAAGCTTTTAAAGAAATTGAAACGACTACAAAATTTATTACTCAGAGTTTTAACAAAGGAGATATTGAAATTGCTTCAATGATTCTAAGTTTTACTGATAAATCAACCTCAGATATTGCTAAACTAGTTCCTCTGAGTAATTACAACGATATGTCGAATGTAGATATTAGTAAATTAGGAAAAAATGCTTTCAAAAAAATAAAAAAAATAACCAGTAATATAAAAAAAAAAAAGAGTGAAGCACTACCTCTCTTCGTTCAAAATATGAGCAAGATTCACAGAAAGGGATTCAACTCTTTTCGAATTAGCAAAAATTTAAAAGATTTAGGCGTTGATACTTTAAGTTTTGAAAGTATTTCAAAAGCGATAAAAGTTGGTGCTCCAATTGAAACAGGTTTAAACAATGAACAAGTTAACTTGCCAGATAAAACAATAAACTTTACCAAAATATATATGGAAAAACTGGGGTACAGTTCATCTGAGATAAAAAAAGAAGTTGATGCGATTAAATTAGTTGGAATAGATAATATAAAAAGGCAGGAAATTTTGATTGCTAGACATATGATTATAGGTGGAGCAAGCGACGAAGAAATTCAAGAAGAAATTAATGATTGGAATGCAATTAATATAAATAACCTGAAGGAGGAAGCTTATTTAACCGCACTGAATATGAAAGCTACTTGGATCAACTCAAAAGAAATACAAAAAAAAGTTGAAATGATCAATGCTATAGAGACTATGAGAGAAGTTGATGAACTTTTAGGTGAGATTGAACACAAAATTGTAAAAAAATATAATACAGAAAATTTTTCTGCTGAAACAGATCATGAAGAAACACTAGTTTTTGCGCAAGCTAGTAAGGATAAATTTTTAGATGATGATTTTGAATCCAAAAAGAATGAACTCTTTTTTAATCAATTTTTTCCAGAAAAAATAGATAAACAATTAAAATCTTTTTCAGAAAGTACTGCAGAAAAATATAGTAGAATTAGTACTCCTTTAACTATTATATCAGTTATAATATCTCCTAATCCATATAACGTTTATCAATTAACAAAAAAGATAAAGGAGCATGCAGATACTAAAAAAGCTAAAATTTTAGCTATGTCAACTTATGGAACAGCTGAAGATGATTTGGGTGGCGGCGATTATGTAGATCCTAGAATTTTTGCGAGAACAGCGCAGGTATTAACAGACTTGCAGAAAAAAAATATTGAGTCACAATATTTAGCAAAAAAACTTAATTATAGTATTACCTTAATTTCTGCTGAAGTTGAAAAATTTGAAGAACCTGAGCGATCTGATGACGAGCATAAAGATAAAGGAATTTGTGTAGAAGAAAAATGTTATAAATCACCTAAAACAGGAACTTTATCAAAACCAAAAAATCCACTCAAACCAATAGACAACGTTTTTAAACAAGCTTCATTAACAGGAAGGGCTGATTTAATTGAAAAAATAGAGCTAATGATCAATAAAAAAAATATTACAGTTCATTCAGTAGCAGAATTTACTACCCTTATTGATAATTTAATAGAAATACAAATAGAAGCCGAAAGACTTGGGATTGCAGAAGCAACAGCAAAAGTGTCAGCGGCTTTTGAATCATTGGGAATAATGAAGGATGCTATGCCAACATTAGAAGCAATGCAGGACGCTGGGTTTGATGCTGAGGCACATGTGGCAGCGATGGAAGTGCTAGTTTCAGAAGCCGGTTTACATGCTGATATAGCAGAAGCAATGAATGCTGCGGCTAATGTTCAAGATATGATAAATCAACTTGGGTCGGAAGAGATTTCTGCAGAATTAGCGGAACAAAATGCACAAGTGCAACAAGCGTTGAATGATTCACAGCAAGCATTAGACGATTCAAGAAGAGATACTGGTCAGGGTGTATATGATAGATTTCCTGGTGGAAAGTGGGATGGGACTGGTCCTGTACCAGATTGTCACGGTGAAGGAACTTGCTAATGAAAAA